>JAABTB010000194.1 GCA_011390085.1 Desulfobacula sp. | reverse complement strand
ACCTTTCTCGTGGCTGAGCGGGCCGGGGTTGACGCCCTGCCCATTGTGGCCCTCATCAGTTTTATCGTCGGACTGGTCATGGCCTTCCAGGCCGCCATCCCCATGCGGATGTTCGGAGCAGAACTCTATGTGGCCAATCTCATCGGAATCGCCATGGTCAGGGAACTGGGGCCCCTCATGACGGCCATTATTCTGGCCGGGCGGTCGGCCTCGGCCTTTGCTGCTGAAATCGGGACCATGCGCATCAACGAAGAAATCGATGCCTTAACGGTCATGGGCCTTGACCCGGTGAAATTCCTCATTGTCCCGAGAATAATTGCCGCCACCTTTATCACCCCCCTTCTGACCTTGTTTTCCAACCTGGTGGGTATACTGGGCGGCGCCGTTGTCATCACCTCCATGGGCTATCCCTTTATTTCCTATTACGACCAGATTGCCTCCTTTGTGTCCTGGGTGGATCTGACCGGCGGCCTGGTCAAATGTTTTGTCTTCGGCATCCTGATTGCCGCGGCCGGGTGTATCCGGGGATACCAGACCGAGAGCGGGCCTTCCGCCGTGGGCATATCCACCACAAGGGCCGTTGTCACCGGTATTGTCCTCATTGCCGTGTTTGACGGCATCTTTTCAATCGTTTATTATAGTCTCGGCATATGAAGGAAACCGTCATTAAAATAGAAAATCTTTTTGCAGGATACGGCCTGGTCCCGATTCTTGAAAATATTAATTTTGATGTTTTTAAAGGCGAAATTTTCATCATTATCGGCGGGTCCGGATGCGGAAAGAGCACTCTTCTGAAAAACATGATCGGTCTTTTGCCGCCCATTTCAGGCCAGGTCCTGATCCAGGGCGAAGACCTCTGCCTTGCCGTGGGCGACGACAGAAACCGCATTCTGCAAAAAATCGGGGTGGCCTTCCAGAGCGGAGCCCTGTTCGGCTCCATGACGGTATTGGAAAACATCCTGCTGCCCTTAAAGGAATTTACCCGGCTGCCGGATACCGTGATGGAAGATATTGCATGGATGAAGCTGAAACTGGTGGGGCTGGAAAAAAGCGGATTCCTCATGCCGGCCGAACTGTCCGGGGGCATGAAAAAACGGGCTTCCCTGGCAAGGGCCATGGCCCTTGATCCGTCCATCATTTTCCTTGACGAGCCTTCGGCCGGACTGGACCCTGTGACCTCGGCAGGCCTGGACAACCTGGTGAAAGACCTTGCCTCTTCCCTGGGCATCACCTTTGTCATTGTCACCCATGAGCTGGCCAGTATCGACGCCATTGCCGACCGGATCATCATGCTGGAAAAAAACGCCAAAGGCATCATTGCCCAAGGAACGCCCGAACAAATGAAAACCAATACGGAGAATTCCTATGTTTATAATTTTTTTAACCGGAAAATCGAGAAAGGTGAAAAATGAGCCAAAAAGCCAATTTCTTTAAACTCGGCCTTTTTGTCATCCTTGCCTTGGGGCTTGGGGCTGCCTTTTTAATCATTTTCGGAGCAGGGCAATTCTTTAAAAAAGAACTGCTGGTGGAAACCTGTTTTAACGAATCCGTCCAGGGTCTGAGCGTCGGCTCGGAGGTCAAATACAAGGGCATCCAGATCGGAAGCGTCAAATCCATTACCAGTGCGGCCGGCACCTATAAGACAAAATCGGATTATGTCCTGGTCATCATCGCCCTTCAAGAAGATATATCCCTTGGCCAGACCGGTGACTCGGCCGAAGAAAAGGTTAAAAACGCCGTAGATGACGGGCTCGTGATCCGGCTCTCCTTCAAGGGTCTGACCGGGGTGGGCTATCTTGAAACCGATTATGCCCCGAAAAATCCCGGCGATGAACTGGTGATCTCCTGGACCCCGGAAAATATTTATATCCCTTCCCAGAGAAGCAGCATGAAGCAGTTCGGGGATTCCATGGCCCAGATCCTGGACGGCTTTGCCGCCATGAATGTCGGGAAGATCGCCAAGGACATTGAAACCCTGCTTGAGACCCTGGACTCCAAAGCCAATGCTTTTGACGTCGATAATATTTCCGTCCTGGCGGCTTCTCTGCTCAAAGAACTGAAAGAGACCAATCAGAAGATCAACAAGGCCATTGAAACCGATAAGATCAATTCCGTCCTGGAAGATGCAAAGGCCTCTTTTTCAGACTTGAGAACCATCGTTGAAACTTCCAGGGAACCCCTTGGCTCTGCCGTCACCGATTTTCAGAAGGCCGCCGGCAGCACCAAAAACATGGCGGAAACCCTTGAAACAAAACTTTCCCCAAAGATCGACAGCCTCTCTGCCAATCTTGACAAACTGGTGGAAAACCTTTCCACTGCTTCAGGGCTCATTGAACATATGGTCTGGCTCAATTCGGACCGGGTCAAGCTGATCATGGAAAACCTTGAGACAACCTCTGAAAACCTCAAACAGATGAGCAAAGACATCAAGCGCTATCCCGGCCGGCTGATCTTTGAAAAACCGCCTGAAAAAACCGAGGCAAAGGAAAAAACCCAATGACACGACCATTATCCTCCCTTTTGGCCGGTATCCTGATTCTTACGGCATTGGGCTCCGGTTGCTCGAGCCTGAAAAAAGAAGCTGTAACCAAACAATATTACGACCTCTCCGCACAGGTGCCGGCTCCCTCAAAAAACGGCCTGTTCCAAGGCGAGACCCTCATGGTAAAAGCCTTTACCATCAATTCCGCATTTGATTCCCATTCCTTTGTTTACAGAATCGATGAAAATGAATACCGGACCGATTATTATAACGAATTTATCAGCTATCCTTCAAAGCTCATCACGGAAAAAATATCAGAAGTCCTATACAGATCCATATATTTCAAACCGGCTCTCATCAATGATAAAAAGGATATCACTTTTCGCCTGTCCGGTGTAATCACCCGCCTTTCCGGTGATTACACCGACAATAAAAATCCAAGGGCCTCCATGGAACTCATACTGATCCTTGAAAAAAAATCAGGGTCCACCTTTACCCCGGTTTTAAGCAATACCTATGCAGTTGACGAGCCCATACCCAGCGCAGACCCTGCCTCCCTGGTGTCGGGATGGAACGTGGGCCTCTCCAAAATCCTGTGCCTATTTTTGGCAGATTTTGAACACCTGCAGGCCTCCTAGTCGATGCTGAAAAAGCCCCTTGAGACCTCTATCTGTCTATCTTTTGTATTTGATGGAATATTTCAAACAGGGGTTTCGGGGACAACGAGGGCATGTTCCAGGATATTCTGTGGAGTTCCCTGATATTTCCGGGGTAGTCAATAATAAAACGGATACGAAAGGTCGGAGGTTACAAACACGTTTAATTCTTTTGAATAGGAGGGATGCCCATGTCGTTTCTTTTTTCTAACAAGAATGAATTTATCATCACCATTGAGGTGGTACCACCCAAAGGCAATGATGCCGGACCCCTTCTTGAAAAGCTTCAAAGCCTTGCGGGTCTGAACTTTCACGCTTTCAGCACGGCGTCCAATCCTGTGGCTAAACCCAGGATGAGTGCCATGGTCTTTGCCCACCTGATTCAAAAAGCGACCGGGCGGCGGTCCATCCTTCATTTCACCATCCGGGACCATAACCGTCTGGGGCTCCAGAGCGAACTCTGGGGGGCCAAGGCCCTGGGCATTGATACCATCATTGCCGTGACCGGAGATCCGTCGGCTGCCCATGCAGAAGAAAAAACCTCCACCGTAGGGGATTTAAATGTATATGACCTCATTTCCCTGGGCCGGGATTCGGGCCTGGTCACCGGAGCGGTCCTGGATTTCAGGCCCGAAGTCAACGGTCTTGACTACGAGGCCGGGCGCCTGGAAAAAAAGGTGGAAGCCGGTTGCCGGTTCATCGTGACCCAGCCGGTGTATGATGAAATCACGGCCCAAAACATCCACCGCGCAACAAAGCACCTGAACGTTCCTGTGGTCATGGGAATCCTGCCCCTTCTTTCCTATAAGCATGCGGTGTTTCTTCATGACAAGGTGGCCGGCATTGCGGTTCCGGAACACCTGAGAAAAGAGATGGAGACGGCCCAAGACCCGATAACGGCCGGAATAAACCAGGCCCGGCAGATGCTGGCCCTTGCAAAATCTTTGTTTTCCGGGGCCTGTGTCATGCCGCCCTTTGACCGGTTTGACATTTTAAAGGAGATCCTGGTCTGATGAAAAAGACCGAGTATATTGCCGTAAAACCCTCCCAGATCCATCTGCTTGAAAAAACCGCTTTTTATTACCGGACAAAAGAAGGTGCTTTCAATTTGTACAAGGAAAGCGCTCGGCGCCTTGACAAGGAAAGGATAGAAGAAGAAAAATTCCCGGATTTATATATTGCGGCCAAGGATAAGGATGCGGCCCTGGCCGAACTCTCTTCAAATCTGAACATGGCCCTGGCAGCGGGTATTGCGTCAAAGGGCCTGGCAGAGGTCAAAAACGCCCTGTGCAGGATTGTGAAAGAGGCCTTAACCCCCCACCAGGTAAAAATGCTGGATGCCTTGCCCGAAACCGTTGAGATCCTGGTGGAAGGGTATTCGAAAGACCCCAAGTCCGTTGAATACCTGACCCGGATGGCCGGTAATTCTTCACTCATCATCGAACATACCGTCAATGTCATGGCCCTGATCCTGCAATATTGCTTTTTTCACCGCCTGGAAGAAAACAAAATCAAACAATTGCTGCTGTGCGGCCTTCTCCACGATGTCGGGACGGCACGAATTGACAAAAGCATCCTGGACGCCCACAGAAAACTGACGGACCAGGAGTTTAAAATCTATGCAGGCCACGCGGTACTGGGGCATGACCTGATTATTACGGAAACGGATTTTGATGTTTCCGTGGCCACCGTGGCCCTGGAACACCATGAGCGGATTGACGGCAGCGGCTACCCCCACGGGACCGCCAAAATCACGGCCGACAGCCGGCTCATCGGCATTATCGACTGTTATGAACCCCTGACCTACCGGGATAAAAATTTCAGAAAGGCCAAAAAACCCTATGATTCCTTAAGCCTGATCAAGGAGGAAGTAAAAGCCGGCAGGTTTGATAAGGAGACCTTTAAAAATTTTACCTCCTGCCTGATAAAATAGGCTGGAATCCTAAGCGAGATCAAAAATCCTAAAGGGATAATGCCCTTTTCTCCTGTCTGCAAAATAATGCCCCAGGGTTTGCCGGATGACCTCAAAGGCAATCTCGTCCCAGG
>JAABTB010000193.1 GCA_011390085.1 Desulfobacula sp. | reverse complement strand
TTGAGTTCCCGCATGGGGACCCATTGACCCGTCAGGGGAACCCCCTGGCAGCGCAGCACATAACCCAGGACCGGGGCTGCGATCCAGGGATTGATATGGATATCGGCATACATATCCCCATTCCGATCAAGGGAAAAGGGTTTGCCGAAAATCCTCAGGGTCAGCCGCCCATCGGAAAAAACGCCCCCGGTCCGTTTTGCAGCCTCTTCAAGGTCCAGGGTCTTTATCTGTTCCTTTTCTTCGGCCAGAAAACTGTTCCGGTATTCCCTGCTGGTCTGTTTTTTCTTCTGCCGGCCCTGGTATCGTTCTAAAACTTCCCGGGACAGGGCCGGGCATTCGTTGAGGACTCTTTCCCCTAAAAACACCCGGGATGCAAAGGCAAGGCAGGTTTTTTCGTTACATTTTCTGCAATTGGATTTATCAAGCAGCTTGAACACTTCCATGGCATTGGCAAATTCGGTCATATAGGCTCCTGTTTTTCATGGTATCCGTATTCTTTGACACAAGATTATAATCATCATTTTAAAAAAAATCTACCCGTTGACGAACCGTGCCGGCATGGGATACCATCGCGGATTAGTCCTGTTTTTAAGCTAACGGCAATCATTGAAATAAGGCATGCACCATGAATCCACCCAAACGCATAAATATCAGCATTTCAAGCACCATCGTCGCCGCCTGTTTCAGCGTCCAGGCCATTGGAGTCGGGGTGTATATTTCCTACGGCGTCTTTTTCAACCCCCTCCTGGCCGAATTCGGATGGCCCCGGGCCGCCATCTCCGGATCATCCGCCGTGGCCTTTTTCGTTTCCGGGCTGGTTGCCGTTTATATCGGAAGATTGAACGACAGGATCGGACCCAGGATCATCATGTCGGTGTCGGCCCTTTTCCTGGGAATCGGGTGCATGCTGATGTCGGGAATGGACACGATCTGGGAATTATACCTGTATTTCGGTCTGGTGTTCGGGATCGGCCTCAGCTCCATTGATGTCATTGCCCTGACCACCATTGCCCGATGGTTCCCTGAAAAAAGAGGACTCATGACCGGCATCACCAAAGTGGGGACCGGTGCCGGGCAATTGATTTTTCCCCTCCTGGCCAGTTTTTTGATATCCGGTTTTGGATGGCGCAAAGCCGGTGTGATCCTGGGTGCTCTCGCCCTTCTATCTCTTTTGGTCATTGCACAGTTCCTGAAAAAGGAACCGGACAAGCCCGAACCCGGACTTCAGAACCCTACCGGCAGGACCGCCCGGCCACCCGACGGAAATCTTTCCTTTTCCGAGGCCCGCCGGACCTTTCCCCTATGGCTGCTCTGTATCATTAACCTGACCATTGTCTCCTGCCTCATGAGCATCCTGGTGCATATCGTCCCCCATGGCAGGGACATCGGCATTTCGGCCCATAAGGCTGCCGGCGTGCTGTCCACCATCGGCGGGGTCAGCATGGCCGGCCGGTTCATCATCGGCATGGTCATTGACCGGATCGGGGGCAAGCGCTCCATGATCCTCTCTCTCCTACTCCTTTTGACGGGACTTTTCTGGCTTCAGACAGCAGACAGCCTCTGGAAGCTCTACATCTTTGCCTGTATTTACGGGCTGGCCCACGGCGGGTTTTTTACCGTGATCTCACCCATCGTGGCCGAACTTTTCGGAACCGCCTCCCATGGCGCCCTTTTCGGCCTGGTGGTCTTTTTCGGCACGGCCGGCGGCGCCCTTGGCCCCATTTTCACCGGTTATCTCTTTGACATCAGCGGGAGTTACGCACTGCCCTTCCAACTGATCCTGGGTGTCAGCGCCTTGGGGCTTCTGCTGCTGTTTTTGTTAAAACCCGTTAAAATCTTAAAAATTTAATTGACTGTTTCAAACAAGTGTTTTATTCATGTGTTTGAAACTAACATTGCAAACGGGGATCTATGATTAAACCATTGCCCACACGGGAGAGACTCATTGATATTGCAGGAGATATCTTCGGCAGGGAAGGGTTCAAGGCCGCCACCGTCCGGAAGATCGCAGAAGAAGCCAATGCCAATATTGCAGCCGTCAACTACCATTTCCGGGACAAGGAAGGCCTTTACCGCGCCGTGCTGGAAGATATTTTTGCCAAAGCCTTCCAAAAATTCCCATCGGTTCCCCCGCCGGGAACCCCGGCTGATCCGGAAAAAAGACTGCTCATCTTCATCCGGGCCATGTTTTACCGGTTTTTAAGCCGGGAGGGATGGGGCGGCTTATCGGGCCAGGGAAAGCTCATTGCCAGGGAATTTCTCAACCCCACCCCGGCCTTTGACGACATTGTGGAAACCTATATCCGGCCCCAGAAAAATATTCTCGCTGCCATTGTCTCGGACGTGTCAGGCGGAAAACTGGACCCGGACCGGATCATTTCCTGCGCCGTCAGCATCATCGGCCAGTGTATCTATTACGCCTTTGCCGCCCCCATCATCGAAAAAATTGCGGAAAATCTGACCCCCATTGAAAAGAATCTTGATTTTCTTTCGGACCATGTTTTCCGGTTCTCCCTGGGCGGCATTCAAAGCATCGTCAACACCCTTCATGAGAACAACGGAATTATCGGTCAGGAGGTTCACCCATGAAAAAAAAAATAGTCCTTGTCATCCTGTTCCTGATGGTTCTTGCAGGAGCCCTTACCTTTTTTATTGCCTTCAAGGACAAAACAGATCCGGGTGCCCTCCGGGTCTCGGGAAATATTGAGGCCACCGATGTGGAGCTGGGATTCAAGATTGCCGGGCGGATGGAAGAATGCCTGGCGGATGAAGGGGATACCGTATCCAAAGGGGCGGTCCTGGCCCGCCTGGAAAACCGGGACCAGAAAATCGCCGTGGCCCTGGCAGAATCCAATCTGGACCGGGCAGCCTCGGTACTGGCGGAACTTGTGGCCGGAAGCCGCCCTCAGGAGATTGACCTTTCAGCGGCCAGGGTCCTCCAGGCCCGCCAGGCACTCCTGGAACTGACCCGGGGAAGCCGGGCACAAGAGATTGAAACTGCCGTGTCGGATCTGAATACGGCTCTGGCTGCGGAAAAATCTGCAAACTCACAATTGACCCAGGCCAAAGCGGATTTTGACCGGTTCGCCGGTCTTTTGAAACAGCAGGCCGTGAGCCGGAGGGATTTTGACCTTTACCGGACCCAATACGAAGTGGCCCAAAACAAGGCTGAAGAAGCCGGGGCCAGGGTTAATGCCGCCCGCCAGGCCCTGTCCCTGAGAAAAGAAGGTCCCAGAATCGAGCAAATTGAAAAGGCTAAGGCCGTCCTTGCCCAGGCCGAGGCTGAATATGCCCTGACCAAGGCAGGCCCCCGGCAGGAAAAAATCGACCAGGCCAAAGCCATGGTGGATGAAGCCGGGGAAAAGCTGACCCAGGCAAAGCAGCAGCTTTCCTATACCGAGCTCTTCGCCCCCATGGACGGGGTGATCCTGAGCCGCTCCGCTGAACCGGGAGAATTTTTAAACCCGTCCACACCGGTGCTCATCCTCGGAGACCTGTCCCATCCCTGGCTTAGGGCCTATATCAATGAAACCGACCTGGGCAGGATCAAATTAAAGGACAAGGTCAAGGTCTTTACGGATTCCTTTCCCGGCAAGCCCTATGAGGGCACCCTTTCTTTTATCAGCAGCCAGGCCGAGTTCACCCCCAAATCGGTCCAGACCTTTGAAGAACGGGTCAAGCTCATGTTCAGAATCAAGATCGAGCTGGCCAACCCGGACCATGAACTCAAACCCGGCATGCCTGCCGATGCGGTCATTTCGATCCCTGAGAAATAAGATGACGCCCCTGGAAAAAAATGACGGGCCTGCCATTGAGGCCCAGGGCCTGACCAAACAATTCGGGGATCTCACGGCCGTGGACCATATCGGGTTTGAGGTGGCCAAAGGGGAAATCTTCGGTATTGTCGGACCCGACGGGGCCGGGAAAACCACGACCCTGCGCATGCTGACCGGGATCATGGACCCCAGCGAAGGCTCGGCCGCCATTGCCGGCTTTGATACCCGGACTGCAACTTCCGCGGCCAAGGACCATATGGCCTATATGAGCCAGCGGTTCGGCCTTTACCCGGATCTGACCGTGGCTGAAAATGTTTCCTTTTATGCCGATCTTTACGGGGTGCCGCGCAAAGGCCGGGAAGAGCGATTCTCCGAACTATACGGATTCAGCCACATGGCGCCGTTTAAAAAGCGAAAGGCCGGGGACCTGTCCGGCGGCATGAAGCAGAAACTCCAGCTCATCTGCGCCCTGGTCCATACCCCGGCCGTTCTTCTTCTGGACGAACCCACCAACGGGGTGGACCCGGTGAGCCGACGGGATTTCTGGCGGATTCTCTATAAAATTGTCCAGGAAGGCGTGTCCATCCTGGTGACCACCGCCTATCTGGACGAGGCGGAACGCTGTGACCGCATCGGGCTTCTGGACAAGGGAAAACTCATGGCCGTCGGCACCCCCCATGAGATCCGGCAATGGATGCAAAAAAAGGTCCTGACCCTGCAAAGCCCCGATGCCAGAAAGATCAACCGGCTGCTCCAACAGGGAATGACCGGCGCTGATATCAATGTGTTTGGAGATACCGTGCACATTGTCTGCGAGGAGGTTGAAAAAACCAGGGCCATGGCCCTTGACCTGATCCGCACCACCGGTTTCCAGGTCATGGACATCCGGGAGGCCCAGCCCGGCCTGGAAGATGTCATTATCAGCATGATGGGAAAAGAACCGCATCCGGACCCCGTGGCTGATTCTTCCGGGGATTCCCTTTTTAAGGGCATCCTGCCCGGGGATAAGGCTTTATCCGGATCTGAAACTCCGGAACCGGCCGTCAGCGTTGAAAATATCTCCCGGGTATTCGGCAGTTTTACGGCTGTGGATGCCTTAAGCTTTGAAGTGCCGCGGGGAGAAATCTTCGGATTCCTGGGGCCCAACGGCGCCGGAAAAAGCACGACCATCCGCATGCTCTGCGGGCTTTTGACCCCCAGTTCCGGCAAAGGACGGGTGGCGGGCTTTGATATTTTTACAGCTCCTGAACAGATCAAACAGCATATCGGGTATATGAGCCAGAAATTTTCTCTGTATGAGGATCTCACCGTTGAGGAAAACATTCAGTTTTACGGCGGCATTTACGGGTTAAAAGGCCCTGCCATGAAAAAGAGAAAGGCCTGGGCCATGGAAACGGCAGGGCTTCTGGACCATGGGAAATCTTTGACCCGGATCCTCAGCACAGGAT
>JAABTB010000192.1 GCA_011390085.1 Desulfobacula sp. | reverse complement strand
AAGTGGATGCTCAATCTACCATACCGGATATCATTATCGAAGAATCGGCACGGCTTGATAATATCATTACGGATTTCCTGAATTTTGCCAGACCCCAAAGGCCGGATTTCCGTCTCTGTAGGATAGAAAGCATCATTGAGAAAAATATTGCCTATCTTAACCCCCAGATAGAAGACAACAATTTCAAAATCATCCGAGACATATCCGACTCTCTGCCTGAAGTATCGGCGGACAGCGCGATGCTTTATCAGGCATTTTTAAATATTCTGATCAATGCATTTCAATCTTTAAAACAAAACGGCCTCATTACCATAAAAGTAAAATCCATTCCCGGGCATATTGTCATTAATTTTATTGACAACGGGGAAGGGATTCCGGAAGAGGTCTTAAAAAAAATATGGACACCGTTCTTTACGACAAAGGACACCGGTACAGGCTTAGGGCTGGGCCTTGTAAAGAATATTATTGAGGCTCACAATGGTATGATTACCATCACCAATGAGCCGGCAAAGGGTGCAAATGTTGAAATCAAGCTGCCGGTTTAGGAGATAGACCCTATGGAAAAAATATTGATCGTTGACGATGAAAAAAATTATACCATGATCATAAGTGAACTCCTTCAGGAAGAAGAGTATTCATCATTAACCGCCTCCAGTGGAATGGAAGCCCTGGATATTTTAAACAATGAAATCATCGACCTTGTTTTAACCGATGTAAAAATGCCGGGAATCACCGGTATTCAATTACTTGAAAAAATAAAGGAAATCAATCCGGATCTCCCGGTCATCATCATGACCGCTCACGGCAGCGTCGAAAAAGCGGTGGAAGCCATGCACAAGGGGGCCTATACTTTTATCCTGAAACCGTTTGAAAACCAGGCCCTGATCGCCCACATTGCCAAGGCCATCTCGGTTTACCGGATTGTTCAGGAAAATAATATGCTCAGGGAAGCCGTCATATCCAGGTTCAGCTTTGATAATATCATCGGAAAAAGCAAGCCCATGCAGGAAATCTATGAAACCATCAAAAAGGTAGCCCCCTCCAATGCCAGTGTGCTGATTGAAGGGGAAAGCGGTACGGGCAAAGAGCTGGTCGCCAAATCCATCCATTATAACAGCCTGAGAAAAGGAAACCCCATGGTTGCCGTAAACTGTGCCGCCTTTGCCGAAACCCTGCTTGAGAACGAATTGTTCGGTCATGAGAAAGGGGCTTTCACCGGAGCAAATACCATGAAAAAAGGCCGGTTTGAAATCTCAGACAAGGGAACCCTCTTTCTGGATGAGATTGGTGAATTGCCCATATCCCTTCAGGTTAAACTATTAAGGGTGCTCCAGGAAAAAGCCATTGAACGGGTGGGCGGAACAGACTCCATCCCGGTTGACTTTCGCCTGATTGCCGCCACCAATAAAAATCTTGAAGAAGAAGTTAAAAAAGGCAAATTCAGGGAAGATTTATTTTACAGACTTAATGTTGTTAAAGTGAAGCTCCCCGCCCTGAAGGACCGATCCGATGATATCCCATTATTAATCAGGCATTTTATCGACAAATACACTCATGGATCTCAATCAATCGGTAAAGTATCCGGAATTTCCCCGGAAGCGGTCAGGATTTTATGCGACTATAGATGGAAAGGCAATGTCCGAGAACTTGAAAACGTGATAGAGCGCTCGGTCATCTTTTGTAACGGGGATACCATAACCCCGGCTGACCTTCCGGCCCAGTTGAGGCAAAATCCACCTTCAATTCTCGACCTTGACGGCATCCCGGAAGGGGTTGGGTTGGCGGAAACCCTGGCTGTTGTCGAAAAAAGGATGATACAAAAAGCCATGAAGCTTTCCGATAACATCCAGACAAAGGCTGCCGACCTTCTGGGGATAGGAAAAAGCGGGTTGAATCAGAAACTGAAAAAATTCAATCTGGATAAAGAATAAATCGATTAGTCAGGGTTCAAAATATTAAACTATTCTTTTATACCTCCATAAAGGCCGTAGTTACAATCGCGGAAGGGATGCACACATGCTTTTTGGATAAAAAAAGTTTAAAATATTGAACCTGTTTTCAATGAAAGTCCTGGACTTATTCATGGCCGAAACTCGAATTTCAAATCTTATAAGATAAAAAATCCTATTATTTCAAGCCATTAATTTTCATACACCATTATTTTCCAGAAGGCATGAGGGGTCTGGCAGGGTTTTTGCTTTATATATTCATAACTAACCAAATGTTAGTTATTTCATCTTTTTTCCTTTTCTTAAAAAGGCTGCTTCTGCAAAACGCAAAGCAGCCTTTTTAAGTTTTGGATCAATTCATTTCCTGAATCTTACCCTTGGCTATGGTAGCATACATGGAGTTCCCATGCTCGGTCATAATTTTTTCATACATTTTTTTACTTTCAACCGTATTCCCGGAAGCTTCTTCCAGCATTGCCAGTGAAAACCTTGCTTCATCTTTTAATAAATCCGTTTTACCATTTTCGATCTCGTGAAAATAGTCTTTTGCCTCATCAAATTCTTTTCTGGCGATACACACATGTCCAAGGGAAGCAAGAATGAAATTTTTGATCAATTCATCGTTTTCAAACACTTGCAGGGCTTCTTTATAGTATTGATGGCTTTGATCAAATTTTGAAGCCTCATAACAGATTTTAGCGAATTGAATTTTAGCAAGTTTGCCGGCATTGGTATTGGCATATTCGGTAAAAATAGTCTTAAAATCCGTCTCAGTTTCCAGGTATCCTTTTTCAGGATCATTTGCCTTTGCATATTTTTCTAACGCATCGGACACCAAGACATCGGCCTTACTCTCGGCCTTTTGGAAACTATACATGATCCCTGAAAAAATAAGGGCCACCAGAACAACGGCGCCTCCTATCAGAATTAATTGCTTCTTAAATTCTTTTACAAAGGCCATCACCTTTAATAAATTTTCCTGGAAAGGATCCAATTGTTCCAATTCCTTTTTCCGATCCCTTGAAATTTTGTCTGCCATAGTCTTTTTCCACCTTCTGCAAAATATTAAATATTTGATTTACCATATCAGTGAATTATGAATCCAACCCACATCGCCATCGGCATGTTGAATTTTAATCCAGGGGCCTTTTTTTTCAAGAACCTTGAAGGGAACTCCTTTGTCCACGGTAAACAGGATGCTGCTCTTTATATCGGGTTTTGACCGGACATTGGATTTGTCTTTAACCGTAATCACGCTGTCCACTTTACCCAGAAGAGAATTATGGAGCCAGGCCATATCATTTTCATAATCTTTGACCCTATACCAGTTCCCTTTTTTTTCAATCACGATGACAGGATGGTATTGTTCAACCTGCCACAAGACAGTATCTTCCGTCCCGGGGCCTGACCGCATATTGGCAATGCCGGAGATAACAGACAGTCTCTCCTCTGCAAGGGCATTCACCGGCATAAAAGATAATGAGAAAATAACAAACGCCATTATTCCCTTAACCACAATCTTATCGAAATACTTCATAAAAAAGCCTCCCGGATACTTGTCTTAATCGAAACCCAACATCAGTCCTGTTTGATATACCAAAAATGACATACCCCATGCAACCATTGTCGTATAAATCAGATTAAACCCTGCCCAGCCGGCAGAAGCCTCTCTATAAATCGTCATCACCGTTGCAAAACAAGGCACATATAATAACACAAAAACCATTATGGAAAGAGCGGAAAGAGTTGTCATTCCTGATTTTTTTAAAGCTTTTTCAAGGGCTTCCCCTCCTTCACTGCCGACACCATATAACACACCCATGGTGCTGACAACAACCTCTTTGGCCACAAAACCGGTAACAAGGGCAACGCTCGCCTGCCAACCAATTCCCAGCGGTGAAAAAACCGGTTCCAATACTTTTCCGATTCTACCGATATATGAATCGGCGATCCTTTCCTGCTCCTGTTGATGCTTAATCTCTGTCAAGGTCAAAGCCATTTGGCGGTCCAATGCTTCTATCTCCTGGGTGGCGGCCGATAAAATTTTCTGGTCATATTCAGTCTTCACCGAATGGATCTTTCCATCATAGTCCTTTGAATAGGAAATCTGTCTTGGAAAATTTGAAAGCCCCCAGATAATAACAGACCCCACAAGGATGACCCCGCCCATTTTTTTCAAAAACATTTTGCCTCTATCCCACATATGGATCATAAGACTCTTGACCATGGGGATTCGATAGGGCGGCAGCTCCATAATGAAGGGGGCCTCTTCTCCTTTAAACAAAATCTTTCTGAATAGCCTTCCGGACAGGATGGCAATGAGAATTCCCATGAAATATAGGCCGAAGATCACCGTGCCGGCCCTGTCTGCAAAAAAACTGCCGGCCAGGACGATATAAACGGGAAGTCTTGCCGAACAGGACATGAATGGGGTCATCAGAATGGTCAGGATTCGATCCTTTTTACTCTCAAGGGTCCGGGTGGCCATAATGGCCGGAACATTGCATCCGAATCCCATCAGCATGGGGATAAAGGATTTTCCATGGAGGCCCGCCGTGTGCATCACCCTGTCCATCAAAAAAGCCGCCCTGGCCATATATCCCGTATCTTCAAACAGAGCGATACAAAAAAACAGGATAAGGATATTGGGAAGAAACACAATGACACTCCCAATCCCGGCAATGACGCCGTTTACCAGGAGATCTTTTAAAAGAGAGGAAGGAAGACTTTTTTCAAGACCCATGGACAGCAATGAAACTGCGCTTTCAATCCAGCCCATGGGGTAGGCCCCAAGAGAAAAAGTCAGTTGAAACATGGCCCAGATAAAAAAAATAAACACCGGAATCCCGAAAAACCGGTCCGTCAGCACAAGATCAATATTCCTCGATATATCAATCCGCTTTCCCGCCAGATTGGTCACCGTCTCTTTGACAATCCCGGCAATCACCCCATACCGGTCATCGGTCAATACAATCTCAAAATCATCTTCAAACAGGTTTTGAATTCTTTTCCGGCTCTCTTGGGCGGACTCTAATATCCGTTTTGCCGATGAGGCTGATATTTCCTGAAGCTTGGCCTTAATCACCTTATCGTCTTCAAGGATTTTTATGGCGTTCCACCGGGAAAACCCTTCCATATTGATGCCGGATTCGACCAGATCGGCCTGAACCTTTGCAATGCATGCTTCCACCTCCTGGCTGTATCGGATGGGACGGCTCTTTTTACCTTGATCAAACCTTAAAATTTCATCAATTGCCGTCTCTATCAAATGGTCCGTTC
>JAABTB010000191.1 GCA_011390085.1 Desulfobacula sp. | reverse complement strand
GGACATGATGACGGCGGCAAGATAGGGAATGGCCTGGACCAGGAGGACCATATTCCACACGATGATATCTGCCGTTTCAAAACCCTGGGACCGGATAATGCCGTAAACGGACAGGAGAAAAGCCAGCAGCATCAATCCTTCTTCCCGGGCAGACTGAAGGGCATACCAGAACACCTTGCCCTCCACCATTTTCGGTGTCCTGAAAAAGGGCAGGTTCCGGGTCATAAACCCATAGAGGATGGCCTTGGCAATGGTATGGGACAAGGAGAGCCCGGCCAGGGCCGACGCCAGGGTCTGGGTCAGGGTGGCTTTCACCCGGTTTCGATAAAGATAAAACATTTTGGCCAGCTTAAACACAAAAAAGGCCAGGGGAACTGCCGACAGAATGACCATGGGCGGGTCAAATTTCCGGGGAAGGCAGATCATGCCGATGGACCATGCCAGGGCCGCAAAGGCAAAAATGAGATTGATGCTGTCCGCCATCCAGGGCAGCCAGCCCGCCAGAAAATGGTAGCGCTGGCCATAGGTCAACCGGCTCCGGCTTTTTCGGAAAAGGGCGTCGGCATGGTGGCGCATGATCTGGACCGCACCATAGGCCCACCGATACCGCTGCTTTTTGAAATCCATGAAGATATCGGGCATGACCCCTCGGCCATAGCTCTTTGATGTGTAAAGGGCTTCATAGCCTTTTTCAAATATCTTTAACCCCAGTTCCGCATCTTCAGTAATACACCATTCCGCCCATCCCCCCACCTCTTCCAGAACCGATTTTCTCACCATGGTCATGGTGCCGTGCTGGATGATGGCATTCCGTTCATTCCGGGTGATCATACCGATATAAAAGAACCCCCGGTATTCGGCGTAGCACATGGCCTTAAACAGGCTTTCCCCTTCGTCCCGGTAGTCCTGGGGGGCCTGGACAACGGCCACGGAGGGCTTTAAAAACTGGGGCACCAGGTCCCTGAGCCAGTCCTGGGTTACCTGGTAATCGCTGTCAATGACGGCCACGACCTCGGCATGGGCCGCTGTTTTTCTCAGGCAATAGTTCAAAGCCCCGGCCTTGAATCCTTTGAGCGGATTTTCATGGAAAAAATGAAATTTGGGACCCAGGGCCTTGCAGTGGGCTTCCACCGGTTGCCAGACCGCCGGATCCTGGGTATTATTATCCATGACAATGACCTCATAGGAGGGATAATCCAGAACTGCCAGGGCATTCAGGGTTTCGATCATCATATCCGGAGGCTCATTGTAAGCCGGTACATGGATCGATACCATGGGCAGAACCTCATCCGGAGCTTCCATAAGGGTCAGGGGACGCCTCATCGCCGTTGTCCAGATGGCTTCGGCCCATTCGTGGGCTTCGGTCAAAAGGACAATGACCACACCGATGATTCCCAAAAGCATGAGGCAGCCCACAACGATTATGGAAACCGTCAGATACTGCTGCGAATAATTATAAACAATCCAGACTGCGCCGGTGGCGGCCAGGAAAGCAACGGATGCCAGGAACCCGCGGCCCGAAGGCCGGAGGGAAATGCTGTCGATCAGGAGAAGCGAAAACGTAAAAATGGCAATAACAATGGAAATTCCGGCCAGCATCCGCCACTGGGGCACCCCGACAATGGGAGAGGTAAAGGGAAATTTGGGCTGCCGGGCCAGGTCATAGACCCCCCAGTAGCCTCCGACAGAGCCTTCATTCACCCTTTTCCAGGGCTGGTCAAAGGCTTCCATGACATAATACACATAATGCAGCTCTTCGGCCTTGGTGATAAACCGGCGCAGGAAGGTGGCCTGATTGGCAACGGATGCCACTGCTTCATTGCGGGTGCGCCCGTTGCTGGGCCAGCCGACTTCTGCAATCACCACAGACTTCCCGGGAAAGGTGGCCTTTAAAATGTTAACATGCTCAATAATGTAATCCACGGCCCTTTCCATCTCAACCCCTTCCCAGTAGGGAAGCATATGGGTGGCGATAAAATCCACATGCCCGGCCATCTCCGGATTCTTGACCCAGATATGCCAAGGTTCCGCCGTACTGACCGGAACCGTCACGGCCGCCTGCACCTGATCAATATAGTCCATCAGCTCTTTAACGGTCAAATCGTTCCGGTAGATGACCTCGTTTCCGACAATAACCCGGATGACATTGCGGTAATTTTCCCGGGCCAGCCGGATGACGGTCTGAATCTGCTCTTCATTGGCGGAAAGGTCTTTGCTGAGCCAGGCCCCTAGGGTAACATTAAGACCGTATTTACTTGCCAGGGCGGGAATTTTTTCCTGGACCGCTTCCACGGAATAGGTTCGGATGGCGTTGGTTTTGTTGGATAGAAGCTTGAGATCGCCTTCAATTTCCGCTTCAGTCGGAAAATTCTTTTCCATGGGATTGTTCCAGGCCTGCATGGGAGAAAAGGAAAACCCCTGGATCCGGCTGGGCCAGGAGGGTTCTATCTCCGGCCGGTTCAACAGATACCAGAAACTGAAAAAAATGACTGCAACGGCGATGCAGATAAAAACATTAAATAATTTCATAAAGCGGAAGATTATAGTGCAATTATGGTTTTTTTGTCAATATAAATACAAGGATTCTAATTGAGGACAGCATGTTTGAACCACCGGTTAAGGTCTGCGGCGAATAGGGGCTCAGATCCCTGATGGAGCCGCTCATTGCCCAGGCGCGATATCTCTTTTGTAGTTGCGGTTTCTCCTGAAGAGAGCATCAAGGCCGCTGTATTTCCCCATGCAGGGTTGCGCAGGCCGAACCATGGCGGCATAGGGATCAGATAATCCCATTTTTCCGACCCGGTCATAAATTCTTCGTTTCCCGCTGTCACATAGAACGGAATAGGCCTCACCAATGGCTTTGAATTTTTCTTCCGCATCCTCGTCCAGATTAACATCCGGATGAAATTCCATGGCCAGTTTCCGGTAGGCTTTTTTAATCTCTTCCCGGGATGCGGTCCTGTCTATGTTCAACAGGCTGTAATACTCTTTTGAATCCATTTTTTGTAACCCTCGGTTAAACCACAGGTTCTGATCAACCCTGATGGATTCATTAGACAGATTCTCTGTTTTTGTCAATATAAACCGGATAAAACCCTTCATCATAAGGGTTTTATTCATGACCATACCCGGCAAACCGCTGCTGATATTCCCTGGGCCGCAATCCGGTCAGCCGGACAAAAACTTTCCTGAAAAAAGAGACATCTTCATAACCGACCTCCCAGGCAATCTCGTTGACGTTTCGTATCCCTTCTTCAAGCAACCGTTTAGCATTCTCAATCCTCAACTGCTGAAGATATACAAGGGGAGTAACACCCGTGGCCTGCCTGAACCTGCGCTCCAGGGAACGGCGGCTCATCCTGCATTCCCCGGCCAAACGGTCATAATCCAGGGTTTCTTTATAATGCGCTTCCATATTTTTCTGGACTTCCATCACCATGGGATCTCCATGGTTCCTGGAAAAAACAAAACCGGCATAGGGGGTCTGGCTGGTCCGCCCGAGATCCAGGATCATGGTCCTGGCGCTCTCAAGAGCAGCCTTGCGGCCACAGAGTTTTTCCACCAGGTACAGGGATAAATCCATACCGGCATTCACACCTGCCGAACAATAGAGGCGGCCATGATCAATGAACATCCGGTCCTGGTCCAGCCTCACCCCCGGATACCGTTTGCGGAACTCGTCCACAAACCCCCAGTGAAGAGTGGCGGACAAACCGTTCAGCAGACCTGTTTCCGCCAGCAGAAAAGCGCCTGTGCAGATGCTGGCCACATGGGCGCCCTGATCATATTGGCGTCGAATCCAGGGAATAAGGCCTGGATTTTTCTCCAGGATCTCCCGGATATAGGTGGCTGAGGCAAGGATGATAAGATCGGTGGACCGGATCTCTTCTATGCCGCAATGGGGTGTAACCCGGATATTGTTGGTGCATTTGACGGGTTCTCCGTCACAGGAGGCCAGGACCACATCAAAGAAAGGAGTTCCGGGTGAATTGTTGACACGGTTCCAGAGCCGCCCGGCCTGGTTGAAAATATCCATGGGGCCGAAAATGGTGGTGGCCATAGAATTATAAAACCCGATAATCGTTACTTTTTTCATTTTTCAACCTCATGTACATGACAATGCCGATATCACCCCATAAAATGTCGTTCGTGCCACTTTTTTTATAAAATTACAAGCCCTATGATCAATCCCAGGATGACTCAATAAACCCTTAAAAAGGAGAATACAAATGACCAGTGAAACCATCAAAGCCTCGATTTCACCCTGCGGCCTCTCTTGTGAAACCTGTTTTGCCCACGTGGACGGGGATATCCGCAGATACAGCTTGAAACTCAAGGAAAAACTCGGGAATTTTGAACCTTATGCCAAACGGTTTGAAACCCTGCTCGACAATCCGGTATTTAAAAAATATGCGGATTTTAAAGACATGTTGGATTATCTGGCCTCTGAAAACTGCCAAGGCTGCCGCAACGAAAACTGCAAACTTTTCAAGGACTGCAAAGTGCGCCGATGCTACCAGGAAAAACAGGTGGATTTCTGCTATGAGTGCAAAGATTTCCCCTGCAACCAAACCAATTTTGATGAACGCCTTTACAAAACCTTTTTAAAACTCAATGAAAAAATCAGAAAAACCGGGATAGAAGAATTTTATGAAAAGAGCCGGACATCCCCGAGATATATCTGAGACCATCCCTGAAAGGGCTTACCCTGAGTGGAAGACCCTTTCGGGATTCCAGTTTCTTGACAATTCCCCGGTACTCCGGCTATAGTCCACCCATGACTATAGCCCTGATCTACCCGCCCACCTGTGATCCGACGGCGCCCTATCTTGCCCTCCCGACCCTGACCGCATGGCTGAGGGCCCACGGGGAAAAGGTGATCCCCATTGATGCCAATGTGGAAGCCTATGACGGACTGCTGCGCAGGACCGCCATGACGAAAATGGTCCGAAAAATCCAGGTCGATCTGAAAAGCCTGGACAAAAAGCCCTTTCTGGATCACAGGGATCAGCTTCAGTATGTCCGGCTTTGGGAGGCGGCCGAGACCCTTTTCTGGGTTCCCGGGGCCGTGGACCATGCCGTGGCCGTCCTGCGGGACAGGACAGGGAATCGGTTTTTCAACGGCCCCGACTATGAGGCCGCGGCTCAGACGATCCAGGCCGGACTCAACCTGGTGGGTGCGGCCCACCACCCTTTGTCCCTTGATTTTACCGGATACCGGACCCCGTTTTCCCTCCT
>JAABTB010000190.1 GCA_011390085.1 Desulfobacula sp. | reverse complement strand
TGCTGAAATCCATACAAAGGCCCTGGAGAAAAAACGGGGCGTGCTGGCCGTTGGAAATTTTGCGCTCACCGTGGTCCTGCTGCATAAATTTGCCGAAATGGCGGCCAAATATATCCCCCAGTGGGAAATCATTGATTACGCCCATGACGCCAAAAAAGACGCACCCAGCGGAACGGCAAGGGAAATGGCCCATCGGCTTTCAAAAATCCGGCCCTCCAGACTCACCGTCCCCATAGACCAGACCCAGGGAGTCAGGGAAACACGGGGTGCAGATATGACGGGGTCCCAGGTGCATTCCGTCCGGTTGCCCGGATACACCCTTTCCCTGGAAATCATCTTCGGCATGCCGGACCAGAAGCTGACCCTCCGCCACGATGCCGGTTCCAGCGCCCAGCCCTATGTGGACGGTTCCCTGCTGGCCATCCGTAGGGTCCATACTTTTACCGGGCTCCGCCGGGGCCTGGATCAGATCATGGACCTGGACGAGAAATGAACCTCTCTTCCTTTCTCGGCCTTTTGGGGACCTTTATCGGCCTGGTTCGCGCCCTGCCCCAGTTGATGGGCCTGCTACGGGCCAAAAAAGCCTGGGGGGTCTCCGTTGATACGGCCGCCACCAGTGCTGTTGTCAGTTTCGGCTGGGCCGCTTATGGCCTTCTGACCCATCAGCCCTATGTAGCCCTTGCCACGGGCGCTTCAGCCATTGTTTTTTTAATGGTCACGATTTTTGCGGTGCGGTTCGGCCGCTCCCTCCGGGAACTCAAAATCGCACCGGTCTGGTTCTGCGTCCTGATAGTCGCAGCCCTGACCAAATCGGAACAGGGCCTGGGCATCCTCCTACCCGTCAGCGTCCTGGCCGCCAATCTCCCCCAGCTCCGGGTCGCCTATAAAGAGGACGATCTCTCGGATTTGTCCCTTGGAACCTGGCTTTTGTCCATGTCCGACGGTCTTGTCTGGGGCGCCTATTCCCTGATCTGCCATGATATGGCCATTATGGTGTTTGCCTTTTTCCAAATGACCACCAGCGGGCTGATTGTCTCGTTAAAACTCATGCACCGGGCAAAGCTTCACCGCAGAACCTTCCTTGCCCTGAGGGAGAAGCTATGAAACAAATCGGTATTTTGATAATCGGAGGCCTTATGATTTTTTCTTGTGCAGGACAGCGGCCTGAGAATTCAGGTGTGAAAAACGGCCGGTTGGCGGACTGCCCCTCCAGCCCCAACTGCGTCAGCAGCCAGGCGGCCGATGATCGGCATGGCTTACCGCCCCTTCGGTATCAGGGCGGGAAAGAGGCTGCTTTTAAACGATTGAAAAAGATCATCGTCTCAATCAAAGGAAATACAATCGTTTCGGAAACCGGCGATTATCTCCATATTGAATGCAAATCAAAGATCATGGGGTTTGTGGATGATCTTGAGTTCTTTTTCCCGGATGAAAGCATGATCCATGTCCGCTCCGCCTCCCGGCTCGGGTATAGTGATTTCGGCGTCAACCGGAAAAGGGTAGAGCATTTGCGGAAGCTGTTTATTTCGCAGTCAGAAGAGACCCGGGATTGACGGTGAGCTGATCCCGTCAGTCCTTCCCAATATCATGGGTGATCCGGGCCAGATCCAGCAGATGATCATCAATCTGATGACCAATGCATCACAGGCAATGAAACAGACCGGCACCATTCATATTAAGACGGATCATGTCGAATTCAAAGACAAATCGGTATTGCAGCCCACAATGGGTCTGGCACCGGCCTGGGTCTTTCCACCGACCATGGCATTGTCAAGGAACATGGCGCCGATATTTCGTACTCTCTTTTGTTTATTCCATCCATGTGATATCATCTGTGCGTTATTTTCGGCAATATCAATGGGTCTTTTAATAAGCATCCCTATTGTTACCGCGCCGTTGATTTTTTTAACGCATACCCATGAAGGATTGACATGAGCCGGATCGCATATGAAAAACTGACAGGCCTGACCCGGGACGAGGTCCTCCGGCGGCAGCAACAGGACGGGTTCAATGAATTGCCGACCCAGGGCAGGCGAAACGGCCTGGATATCCTCATCGGGGTCCTGAAAGAACCCATGTTCCTGTTGTTGATCGCCTGCGGCTCCCTTTATCTGTTGTCCGGCGAATTCCAGGAAGCCCTCATGCTGCTCGGCTTTGTCTTTGTCATCATCGGCATCACCTTTTACCAGGAGAAAAAAACCGAACGGGCCCTGGAAGCTCTGAAAGATCTGTCCAGCCCCCGCGCCTTTGTCATCCGGGAGGGCGAAAAAATCCGCATCCCCGGACGGGAAGTGGTCTGCGGGGATGTCATCCTGCTGGCCGAAGGGGACCGGGTTCCGGCAGACTGCATCCTGGTCCATGCCGTCAATTTCTGTGTGGATGAATCCCTGCTCACGGGTGAATCCGTTCCGGTCTGCAAATCCTCCACTCCGGATCAGGCCGCCATCATTGGAAAACCCGGGGGAGAGGACCATCCTTTTGCATTTTCAGGCACCCTGGTGGTGTCCGGCCAGGCCGTGGGCATCATCAAGGCCGTGGGAAGCCGGACCGAATTGGGGAAAATCGGCAAGGCCCTTCAATCCATTAAAGAAGAACGAACCCCGCTCCAGGTCCAGACCGGCAATATCGTCCGCATCTTTGCCCTTGCCGGCGGCCTGCTCTGCATCCTGGTGGTGGTGGTCTTCTGCCTGACCCGGGGAAAAATCATGGAAGGGTTTTTGGCCGGGTTGTCCCTGGCCATGGCCATCCTGCCCGAGGAATTCCCTGTCGTTCTCACCATCTTCATGGCCCTTGGGGCCTGGCGGCTTTCAAAATTCCGGGTTCTGACCCGCCGACTTCCGGCCATCGAGACCCTGGGTTCGGCAACGGTTCTCTGCGTGGATAAAACAGGAACCCTGACCCTGAATCAAATGACGGTGACCGATATCGTGGCAAACGACCAGGTTTTCCGGATGGGGAAAGATAATGACGCCCTTCCCGAAGAATTCCATGAAGTGTTAGAATACAGCATCCTTGCCAGTCCGACAGATCCTTTTGACCCCATGGAAAAAGCCATGAAAGACCTGGGTGATCGCGCCCTTGCCAATACCGGACACCTGCACGCCTCCTGGACCCTCCAGCGGGAATACCCCTTGAGCAAAGAACTCCTGGCCATGTCCAGAGTATGGGTCTCCACCTCGGGCGAGGATCTGATCATCGCTGCCAAAGGCGCTCCCGAAGCCATTGCGGATCTATGCCACTTTGATACTCAAAGACTGAAATGGCTGGAAGAAAAGATCGATATGTTGAGCAGCCAGGGAAAACGGGTCATTGGCGTGGCGGCCTGCCGCTATAAAAAAACAGGCCTGCCGGAATGCCAGCATGATTTTCAATTTGAATTCACAGGTCTCCTCGGTCTTGAGGATCCTGTCCGCGCCAATGTCAAAGGGGCCATAGAAGAATGTTACACCGCCGGCATCCGGACCCTCATGATCACCGGAGATTACCCCGGCACGGCCATGAGCATTGCCCGGCAGATCGGCCTTCGGAACCCGGACCGGCACATCACCGGCCCTGAACTGGAAGCCCTCACCGATGAAGACCTTGCAGAGCGCATCAAAGAGGTCAACATCTTTGCCCGCATGGTGCCGGAACAAAAGCTGCGGATCGTGAAAGCCCTGAAAATCAACAAGGAAATCGTTGCCATGACCGGCGACGGGGTCAATGACGCCCCTGCCCTGAAAGCCGCCCACATCGGTGTGGCCATGGGGGCCAGAGGTACCGATGTGGCCCGTGAAGCCTCATCCCTGGTGCTCCTGGATGATGATTTCAATTCCATTGTCACGGCTGTCCGCATGGGGCGCCGGATTTACGACAACCTGAAAAAAGCCATGATGTACATCCTTTCCGTGCACATCCCCATTGCCGGGCTTTCGCTGATCCCGGTGCTTTTCAAATGGCCTTTGATTTTATTTCCCGTGCACATTGTTTTTCTTGAGCTGATCATTGATCCGGCCTGCACCCTGATTTTTGAAGCGGACAAGGATGATACCGGCGTCATGGAACGAAACCCCCGCAGCGTGGATGAAAAGCTCTTCGAATCCTCGACCCTTCTCAAATGCTTTTTCCAGGGCGGCCTCACCCTGGCCGTGACCCTGGCCGTTTACCTCTTCATCCGCCACGACCATTCCACGGAAACGGCAAGGGCTCTGGCCTTTCTCACCCTGGTGGTCTGCAACCTGGGCATGATCCTGTCCAACCGCTCCCTCACAAGGTCCGGCCTCAGCATGCTCAAGGAAAAAAACAGCGCCTTTAAATGGGTCATGACCGGAACCAGTATCGTCATGGGCCTGGTCCTGACCCTCCCTTTTCTTCGAAGCCTCTATCGCTTCGGCCCGGTTTCCTTAACTGATTTTTTCCTGGCCCTGGCCGGCGGCTTTGTGGCCGTGGGGCTCATGGAAGTCTTAAAGATCGTTCCCCGGCTTAACAAGGCAAAATGGATTCATCCCAAGCCGTAGTCAGCCAAATGTGGGTAACCCCGCGACTCAAGCGGTTGCCGGTGGAAACGTTGATGACGTTTTGAAAGATCTTGAAATGAATGGTTGGTGGGATGAATTCTGGAATAATCCCTTATATGCAAGGTTAAATAAAACCCGGAATGCCTGATTCAAAAACATCTCTGTCTCTGAAATCCCTTCCCGTCAGGATTATCATGCCTGCCTTGCTCACCATTCTTCTTTTTATCCTCACCATTTTTCTTTTGATTATCCCCTTGCTGGAAAAAAACATGATGGATGGGAAAAGAGAGGCCATCATGCATTTGACGGAGAGTGAATGGAGCAAATTGAATTTTTTCTATACCCAGGCCCGGAACGGCCTGATCTCGGAGGAGGAGGCCAAACTCCAGGCCGTTCACCTCTTGCAGCAGGTCCGATACGGGCCTGAACTGGAAGATTATTTCTGGATCAACGATATGACCCCGAATATGATCATGCATCCCTACCGGCCGGATCTTGAGGGAAGGAATGTATCCGGATTTGAAGATCCTGCCGGGAAAAGGCTGTTTGCCGAAATGGTGGCCACCGTGGAAGAAAACGGAGCCGGTTTTGTGGATTACCTCTGGCAATGGAAGGGAGATCCCGGAAAAATCGTTCCCAAAATCTCCTATGTGAAGGGATTCACCCCCTGGGGATGGATCATCGGAACCGGCATCTATGTTGAAGATGTCAAGCATGAGATCCTGGCCATCACCCACCGTTTGATCCTCACC
>JAABTB010000189.1 GCA_011390085.1 Desulfobacula sp. | reverse complement strand
GGAGAGCTGGCCTTCTATCTTTCCGGTATGGATAAGGAAGCCTTATCTTTTCTTGAACCGGTCATGGCCGTATTAAAGGAAAACCATCATCTGCCCTGCATGATCCACACCAATGAACCGGTGGGACACCCCTATCCGGGGAAAACCCCCATTACCCTGGAACAGATCTATACCCTGGCCAAGACCTTTCCGGACAACAGAATCATCCTGGCCCACTGGGGCGGCGGCATCCTGTTTTACAATATCATGAAAAAACAGACCAAGGAAATTTTAAAAAACATCTGGTATGACACGGCTGCCTCGCCCTTTTTATTTGATTCGCAGATTTATGATATGGCCGCCATTGCCGGTGTCATTGAAAAAGTGCTGTTCGGCACTGATTTCCCGCTTCTAACCCCGGACCGGTATTATAAGGATCTGTACGATTCCCATATCACGGCCCGGCAACGAGCGATGGTATTGGGAGAAAATGCCGGCCTGCTCTTTGGATGACGGTTTTTGCCCGGCTTTAATGATTTCATAGACTTGTATTTTTTTTAAGTTTATTATGGCTGTGGCAGGCTATTTGCTAACTCAAACCCATTGACTAAAAAAAAGAGCAGTGGTTTTAAATATTTTTTCCCCTAAATTAAGGAGCAAGCCCATGATTGTAGGAATTCTTAAAGAAATCAAACCCCAGGAAAATCGTGTGTGCATGACGCCGTCCGGCGTCGATATGATGAAAAGAAAAGGTCATACGGTTTACGTTGAAAAGAATGCCGGTATGGGTTCCGGATTTGATGATCAGCAGTATATTGAAGCCGGCGCAACCATTCTGGATACTCCAAAAGAAATTTACGGCATCTCCGATATGGTCATGCATGTAAAAGAGCCACAGCCGGCAGAATTCGCCATGATTAAAAAAGGGCAGATCCTTTTTACTTATCTTCACCTGGCCGCGGATAAGGACCTCACCCTTGCTCTCTTAAAAACAGGCTCCATCGGCATTGCCTATGAGACCATAGAAGATAACAAGGGCGGATTGCCTCTGCTCGCTCCCATGAGCGAAGTAGCCGGACGACTGGCTGCCCAGCAGGGAGCAAAATATCTTGAAAGAACCTTTGGCGGCAGAGGGTTGCTTCTGGGCGGCGTAACCGGAACCCCGTCCGCAGATGTTCTGGTGATTGGCGGCGGAGTGGTCGGTATCCATGCAGCAAAAGTGGCCTGCGGCATGGGCGCAAATGTCATTATCCTGGATATGAACATTGACAGGCTGAGATATCTTTCTGAAATTATGCCGGCCAATTGCCAGTCTCTCATGTCATCTCCCGCCTTGATCCGAGAGCTTGTCAAAAAAGCGGACCTGGTTATCGGAGCAGTGCTGGTGGCCGGTGCAAAGGCCCCGAAATTAATTACCCGGAATATGCTCCAAACCATGAAAAAAGGATCTGTTATTGTTGATGTGGCCATTGATCAGGGAGGCTGCTTTGAAACCTCCAAGCCGACCACCCATAATGATCCTGTCTATGAAATTGACGGCGTTATCCACTACAGTGTCGCCAACATGCCCGGCGCTGTTCCCCTGACTTCCACCATAGCCCTGACCAATGCCACCCTTCCCTATGCCTTAAAAATTGCCGATATGGGCTGGAAATCGGTTTGTGAGGACAAGGGGTTTGCAAAAGGGATCAATTATATTGGAAACAAACTGGTCTGCAAACCGGTTGCAGATGCGTTCAATATAGAATATTCAGCACTTGAGATTTTGATATGATAACAGACCGGTCTGATCCTATGGCAGGCTGCCGGAAAACCACCCAAAGGTTCAGGCTTCGGGTATGCTTATTTTAAAGGTGGAACCTTTTCCCTTAGTGCTCCGGACATCAATTTTTCCGTTGTGGTACTGGACAATATGTTTGACAATGGCAAGACCAAGACCTGTTCCGCCCTGGTTACGGCTTCTGGACCTGTCCACCCGGTAAAACCGGTTGAAAATCTGGGGCAGATGCTCTTGATCAATGCCGCATCCATTATCCTGGACAATGATATCGATAAGGGCCTTGTTTTTTGCCACGCCTATGGCAATGACCTTGCCTTCCGGGCTGTATTTGACGGCGTTGTCCACCAGATTGAGGATGGCCTGTTCCATGAGGATGGGATCCACCATAACGGTAAATTCTTCAGGGCAATCAATACTCAGGATGATGTTTTTGGCCCTGATGGCGCTTTCCAGGGAATTGACGGCGTCTTGGATCAGGTTCGCCAAATTGTGGCGTTCAAAACGGACAGGGGTTCCCTGAAGGCGCTCAAGCCTTGAAAGAGAAAGCAGATCATCGATCAGGGCAACCATGCGGTTGACATTTTTTTCAATGATATTCAAAAATTTTCCGGCCTCTTCCGTATTCTTTTCCAGGAGCATTTCCTGCAGGGTTTCAATAAACCCCTGTATGGACGTTAAAGGTGTTTTCAACTCATGGGACACATTGGCGGCAAATTCCTTGTGCATTTTTTCAAGACGCCTGATCCGGGTGATATCATGGACAATCATCAACATTCCCATGCGCCGGTTTCTATTGTTGTAAAGGGCCGAGGAATGAATATTCAGAATCAGGTCCTCATCCCCTGAAATCAGGATATCTTCTTCCATTGGGTCATGGGTTTCCAGGGCGTTCTGAATAAATCTCTGGAATTCGACATTTCTTGCCGCCTCAAGGATATAACGGCCTTTCAATTCATGGGCGGCAAAGCCGAAAATCTTTGCCGCAGCCCGGTTGATGGTGATGATCCGTTGATCCTTATCAATGGCAATGACGCCTTCCTGCATGCTGGCATGAACGGCTTCCAGTTCCCTGCTGCGATTTTCAAAAGCCCTGATTTTCTCATCCAGGCTTTCCGCCATGTGATTCATGGTGACGGCCAGTTCAGCCAGTTCTTCAGAATCCGGAACCACCATTCGAGAGCTCAGGTTTCCCTTGGCAAATTCTGCCGCACCTTTTTTCATCTCTTCCATGGGCCGGGTTAAATGTCTTGATACAAAAAGACTTACAACGGCAGCCAGGAGAATCGTGGCCAGCATGGCCAGAAATATGCTGTTCCGCACGGTGCGTATCTTATCATCAATGACCGACACGGAAAGGGAAGTCCTGACAACAGCGGTGATGGTTCCGTCCTTGATCACGGGCAGGGCGATATACAGCATGGTTTTATCCAGGGTTGAGCTGTATCTTCGGGATATCCCCTCTTTTCCTTTGAAGGCGGTCATGATTTCCGGCCGCGTCAAATGGTTTTCCATGAGGTCTGTTTCACCAAAAGAATCACCGATCACGGTTCCGGATGGAAGAATGACCGTGACCCTTGTTCCGGTCCTGTCTCCGATGTTTTTGCATTGATCATTAATATCCTTCATATCTTGAGGATCGACCGCAAGGCTTTCCGCAAATTGATTCTGCAGAAGTTTTGCCCGGATCATCAATTCCTTTTCGGAATTCTCAAGAAAAAAAGTTTTAAAATAACTGGTCGAATAGGAGGCCACTGCTGAAAGGGAAAGAACAACAATCAACAGAAAAGCAGGAAAAATCTGCCGGATGAGCTTTGTTTTTTTATTCATGGGGGCTATTCTCTAAACCGGTAGCCGACGCCCCTGACGGTCTCAATCACCTCGGCGTAATGTTTGAGTTTTTTGCGCAAACCGACAATCACCACATCAATACTCCTTTCCGTTACGGCATAGTTCTCCCCCCGGATGGCATCCACAATCTGTCCCCGGGTAAATACCCAGCCTTTTTTATTGGCCAGAAAGGACAAGAGTTCAAATTCGGAAAGGGTCAGATCCAAAGCGTTTCCTTCGAGGGTCACAAGATGCCGGGTCCGGTCAATGATCAGATCCCCTTCCTGTTTTATCTTTTCAGATTCAGTCTCGGATTCTTTCCGGCGGCGCCGCAGAATAGCCCGGATCCTTGCCGTCAGGACTTTGGGGCTGAACGGTTTTGAAATATAATCATTGGCCCCCAGTTCAAGCCCCGTGATGATATCGGATTCCTCTCCCTTGGCTGTCAGAATGACAATGGGCAGATCACGGGTCTGGTCATTGCTTCTGAGATATCGGGTCACTTCAAGGCCGTCCATTCCGGGCAGCATGAGATCCAGGACAATGAGATCGGGTCTGGCCTGTTTTGCAATTTTAATGGCCTGCTCACCGGCATCCGCCGTCAGGATGGAATATCCCTCATTTTTCAGGTTATATTGGATCAGTTCAATGATGTCTTCTTCATCATCAACGATCAGGATGGTTTCTTTTGTCATTTTTTCCCCGATAGTTTTCCAAAGTTTTGCCGCCAGGTATGATTTTTATGGAGTCTTGTCTGCTTGTCAATGTAAATTATGCTCCTGCCGTCCTATTGATGCCTTACGATCTCGCCTTCTATGAGGTAAATAACCTCTTCGGCAATATTGGTGGTATGGTCCCCGATTCTTTCCAAATGCCTTGAAATCAGATACATATTAATGATTTCCTCCACCATTTCCGGCCAGCGTTGAATGTCTTTTTTCATGGTCTCATAGGCCTCATTTCTCATGGCATTCACAATTTTATCCATGTCCCGGACATCATAGGCCAGATCCACATCCATACGGACCAGGGCATCAAGACTTTTCCTCAGCATTTTCGCAGCCTGGTCCGCCATGGGGGCATAATCATATTTGAATATGCCCGGGTCATGGGAAGAAATGATGAACCGCCTGGCTATATTGCATGCATAATCTGCAATCCGTTCTAGATCATTGTTGATTTTGATTACCGCCACAATAAAACGCAAATCCGTTGCAACGGGCTGGTGTAAGGCAAGGATTTTAAGACACTCCTCTTCCACCTCAATCTCCCGCCGGTCAATCTCAAAATCCGTATCCATAATATGCCGGGCCAGAGACTGATCTCCTGTTCTGACGGCATGAATGGCCTTTTGAAACCGATCTTCCACCATGGCCCCGAGGCAGAGAATTTCCTTTTTGATTTTTTCCATTTCTCTTAACAGATGAGCGCCCATCCCTTATCTCCTTAACCCATATTGCATTATTTTTTTATAAAAAAGCATTGGCCTTCAGATTAGAAAGCTACGACAATCATATTAGAATTTTGTTAAACTTATGTTAAAGCGGGATTAAAATCAGGGGGTGATGATTTTTTCAAGAAAAAGGATATTGCCCTTTTCATTATAGGAACAACTGCTGAAATAAGCCCCCATGATAATGATGCCGCGGCCGTGTTCCCGGTCGTCCTCAAGGATTTCATTGGGCTGTCCCCGCCAGTCAAATCCTTTTCCT
>JAABTB010000019.1 GCA_011390085.1 Desulfobacula sp. | reverse complement strand
GATATGCTTTGATATGTCCGGCCTCAACCCAGTTGATGATGGTTTTAGACGAAACATTGCAATATTTGCTGGCAGTGAATACAGTCAACGTGTCTTCCATGGCACCTCCTTGTTTGGTGATGTTGAAATTTAGGTTTTATAGTTATTTCATAAAATTTATCTTGTCAAGCAAAATTAATTTAATAAAATAACTATAATAGATATAATAAATATAATCAAGAAATATTTTCGTAGGCTAAAAATATGGATATGAAGTATTGCCGTGAATACGAAATAAGGGGGGGGGCTTGCGGTGAAGAACACACAGGTTAGGGCGATTTTTCAACGGGCAACTGCTGCTTGATCCAGGCTTTTATGCCGCCCTTCATATGGTAAAGATCATGAAACCCCTTGGATATAAGGATCTTAGATGCGGTCACGGACCTGTTCCTGTTTTATCAACTCAGCGGCCTGGACTGCATCTATATCCCGGTAGCCTTGATCTTCCACCGTAGCACTGCAACCGAGAACAAGACCGACAACCATCAAAAAAGAAAGCAAATATTTATTTTTTTTTCAGATTCATCATGACCCTATCATAAGAATCTCATGTGTTTGGTCAATGGGCTGCCGCCCGAAAGACGGCAAAGATCCGGCAGTGAAACGGGCGAGCTTTCTACCGACCCCCCGAAAGGGGCAGCATGATGGTAAACTTGGTCCATTGGCCTTCTTCAGACTCCACCGTGATGTCGCCGTCATGGTCTTTGACGAACCCGTAGCACACGGAAAGGCCCAGGCCCACGCCCTGGACACTCTCTGTTTTGGTTGTAAAAAAGGAATCGAATATCTTTTTGATGTGTTCGGGCTTGATCCCTGTTCCCGTATCCCGGATCACAATATAAAGCCTGTCCCCTGAAATCCGGGTGGAAATTTCCAGATTCCCGCCGTCGGGCATGGCATACATGGCATTGGAAAACATATTGATAAAGACCTGGCGGAGCTGGTCCCGGGAAGCCAGGATAATCCCCGGATTTTCGGCCAGATCGAGATGGACCTTGATACTGTTTTCCCTGAACCGTTTTTCGTAGAGAAGCAGGAGTTCATCAAGGACCACATTGATATCCATTTCCACCCGCTTGTCTTGGTCAGGCCTTGAAAAGGAGAGCATTTTTTTGAGCATGTCCGCCAGGCGGACGATCTCGGACAAGGACATGTCCAGGAGACGCCGGCGCTTATTATCAGGAGAAATCTCGGTTTTCATCAATTCAAGGGTATTCATGATGCCGAAGAGCGGATTGTTCAGTTCGTGGGCAATCTGGGAGGTGAGCCGCCCCATGGCGGCCAGTTTTTCGGACTGAAGCAGGTGCTGCCGCGCCGCGCTCAGTTCCCTTTCCGTCCGGAGCCTTTCCTTTAAATCCACAAACAAACCCACCGATGCCACTTCCTCGCCTTTTTCGTCATAGATCAGGCTGGCGGACAGGTTTCCTTCCACCATTTCCCCATTATCTTTTGTAAAATTCAACGGATAAGAATTCAGCTTGCCCTTACCCCCGAAATTTTCATCCCTGAGCATTTCATTGACTTTTTTGGCCACCTTGATGGAAAAAATCTGGGGGATATTCATTTTCCCGACCACTTCCGACGCTTTCAGCCCAAAGACAGTTTCCGCGCCCTGATTCCAGAGCCGGATGACGCTTTTGGTATCCATGGCCATGATGGCGTTGGGAGAGCATGAAATAATCTTGTCCAGGAAATCATGGGCCTCTTTTAATTCAATCTCATACTTTTTCCTCCGGGTCTGGTCCACGACGATGCCCTCATATCCTAAAATTTCCCCTTTGCTCCCATACCGGACATTGCCGGTCAAAAGGATATGGATAATATGTCCGTCCCGGCGCCGCCATTTGACCTCGTAGTCCACCACCTTGCCTTTTTTTTCAATATTTTCCGTATATTTCTGCCGGTCGGCGGGACTTAAATATACATCCCTGGCCAGGTCAAGGGATAGAAATTCCTCCTTATCCTGGTATCCCAGCATTTTCAAAAGCGTGGGGTTGACATCCAGGAACCGGCCCTCCTTGCTGCTGATAAAGACCCCGCACCCTACATGCTTAAACAGTCTCTGGTAGCTTTCCCTGGAAGATTTGAGTTTTTCCTCCTGCCGGACGGAATGGGTGATATCCCGGTATATGGAAAGTTTGGACCGCGTGCCATCCTGGTTGGCCACCGGCATTTCCGACAAGGAGAAAAATTTGTCCACCGATTCAATATACACCTCGCTATGATGGGTTTCCCCTTTTTTAAAAATATCTTGGAAATTGCACCAGTCACAGGGTTTATCCGATCCCACCAGCACCTGGTGGCATTTATTGCCGATCCTGTCCCCGAACAAGACCTTCATGTATTTGTTCATATATTCGACCGTATAGTCGTCACTGACGATATAAATGCCGTCTTCAAAGGCATCCAGGGCATCCAGGAGCTTTGGGGTGTGGTCCTTCATGATATTCTCCTTTATTTTCAATGGCAGTCCGTATTCAACCTAATACGCCCGACCTTTTTTTGTCAAGCCATGGATTGAAGGGCAGGGAAATGCGGGACAGGTGTCGGTAAAAAATAAAGTATCCAGTTTGATCCGGATATGGTAAAAAAATGCCCTTTGAACAATAAAAAAGGAAACGCCAATGAACACCAAAAGCCCATGGGGACTGATCTTCATTCTTTTCGGGGCCGGCATCCTGTCGGCCTTCCAGGTGGGAAAGGTTCCGCCGGTTCTATCGGACATGAGGGCCGATCTCGGCATCAGCCTCTTCGATGCCGGATGGCTCTTGTCTGTTTTTACCTTTACCGGGCTTCTCATGGGAACCTTCACCGGCGCCATTGCCGATGCCGTGGGCCATCGCCGCCTCATGCTGGCCGGGCTTGTCCTCCAGGCGACCGGCTCCCTTTTGGGATCATTTGCCCTTTCCTATCCGGGCCTTCTGGCAACCCGGATTCTTGAGGGGACCGGTTTCCTGGCCGTCATCATCAGTACGCCGACCCTGATTTTCCAGGTGGTGAAACCCAGGGATTTGAAACTCGCCCTTTCCATCTGGACCTGTTATGTTCCTCTGGGCGTCTCTCTCATGATGGTCCTTTTGCCGGTGATCCTGATGGGCACGGACTGGAGAGGCGTATGGCAGATCAATGCCGTCGTCCTGTCGGCCTATACCCTTTTATTGTCCAAAAAGACCGCCCCTATCCGGTTTATGAACCCGTCCCGGGGAATCCGGTTTAAAAAAATCCGGCAGGATATGGTCACGACCCTGAAAAGCCCCGGCCCCCTGGTTCTCTCCCTGATCTTCGTCACCTATGCCCTTCAATGGCTTACGGTCATGGGATTTTTACCCACCCTGATCAATGAAAAATACGGATTTTCAAAATCCGAAGCCTCACTTCTGACGGCAGGCATGGTCTTTGTGAATATTTTCGGCAACCTTGCCGCCGGCAGGCTGCTGGAAATGGGCCTGGCCCGTTTCAAACTCATTGCCCTGGCCGGGGTGGTCATGGGAATCAGCGCCATGGTCATCTACCTGGATACCCCTCATTTTATCATCAATTATTCAGGTTGCCTGATCTTTTCAATTTTCGGCGGGCTGATTCCGGCCTGTGTCCTGGGAGCGGTTCCGGCTTATGCGCCATCCAAAAATCTGGTTGCCACCACCAACGGGCTGGTGGTCCAGTTCGGGCAATTCGGCCAGGTCATCGGCCCTCCGGTTCTTGCCTTTTTGGTATCACAAACCGGTTCCTGGACGGCGGGATCATGGTTCCTGGGGTGTGTTGCCGGTCTTGGAGTTGTTTTAAGCTTTTTTCTTTCCCGGATTCATCCGCGGCAAAGGGGTGGGGATACGATCAGGAATTAGCCTTTTCCGGGTCCTTGTTTTCCCAGATCACGTCATCAAGAATCTCTTTGAAATAAGGGGTGATGTTTTCAAATTGGATGGCGATCCCGGTTTCTTCCACCCTGGCAATGCTTCCCTGAAGTTTGAATGGCTTGGGTGATCCCGGTACGGTGAAAACAATGCGAACGCTTTCATGGGGCTCAAATTTTCCCGATGCCTGGATAAAAAGGCCGCCGGCACTGATATCCGCGTTCTCGGTCCGGATCACCCGGTCTCCCACCACGACATCGATTTCGGCCTTTGTCTGCAGGCGCTGGTATTCCCTCTGTTTTCCGGTCTGCCAGGATTTCAGAATCCCCAGGATCTCTTCCTGCCGGGCCTGGGTCAGATTGCGAACTCTTTTGATAATTTCGTCCTGAAGTTTCATATCTGTTTTCATCATCGGGTTCCATCATCGGTTTGTGGTGATTGTTATCTTCTGTGGGCCTATTTTTCTATAAACCAAATATATGGATTAAACAAGGCGGGCCTGGGGTTTTTTTGAGACGATTGGGCCTTCACTGAACAGGACCCGGCAGTTGGGCTTGAAAGAGATGAAGATTCATGATAATCCATTCTTCGAGGCTGACAAGAGAAAGGACACCATGAACGAAGACAAACCTGCATTTGAAGAAGAAATCATCCCGCTTCGCAACGAGATCGACGACATTGATTCCCGGATTCTTTCCCTTTTGGCCAAACGCCAGGCCCAGGTTGAAAAAGTGGTGCGCCTGAAGAAAAAATACCATGTGCCGGTGTACCATCCCGCCAGGGAAGAGGATCTGATCTCAAAACTCAGGGCCTCGGCGGAAAAGGCCGGGCTTGAACCGGATTTTCTTGAAGACCTTTACCGGGTCATCCTGAGGCAATCCCGTGTGGAGCAGACCGACAAAATGGCCCATAAGGGCGTCCGGCCCGGGGCCAGGATCCTTATCATCGGCGGTGCAGGGCAGATGGGCGGCCTTTTTGTATCCCTGTTTCAAAAATCCGGGTACCAGGTCCGGATTCTTACCGAATCCGGCTGGGACAAGGCAGGGGCTCTGTGCGAAGACATCGACCTGGCCCTGGTGTCCGTTCCCATTGATAAAACCGGGGCTGTCATTGACAAGATCGCCCCCTTTCTTTCTCCGGAAACCCTTCTGGCCGATCTGACAAGCATCAAGGAAAAGCCCCTGAAAAAAATGCTGGATTCCCATCCGGGACCGGTATTGGGCCTTCACCCCATCTTCGGGCCCACCTCGACCTCCCTCGACAAACAGATCATGGTGGTCACGCCGGGCCGCGCTCCGGATCAATGCCGCTGGCTCATTGATCAGTTTACCCTCTGGGGAGCGGTCATGGTTCAAGCCGGGGCAAAGGAACATGACGAGGTCATGGAAATCGTTCAGGCCCTGCGCCATTTCGCCACCTTCTGCTTTGGCCGGTTTTTGTATGAAAAGCATGTCCGCCTGGAAAAAACCCTTGAATTTTCAAGCCCCATCTACCGCCTGGAACTGGGGATGGTGGGAAGGCTCTTTGCCCAGGACAGCGATCTGTATTCGGAAATTATTTTTGCCACAAAAGAGAGAAGGCTTCTGTTAAAAGAATATCTTGCTTCCCTGGCCGGCCATCTTGAAATGCTGGAAAATAACGACAAGGCGCTTTTTGTATCCCGCTTCAATGAGATCGCCCAGTGGTTCGGCCCCTTCAGCGAACAGGCCCTGCGGGAAAGCACCTATCTCATCAACCGGCTCATTGAAAGATTCTGATCCGGCTTATATTTTCCCATACTGTTTTAATTTTTTCAGCAGGGTCTTCCGGGTGATTCCCAGTTTTCGGGCGGTCTCGCTCTTATTGCCCCGGGAAGATTCCAGGGTGGACAGGATGGCCTTTTCTTCGATGCGGGAAAGGCTGCCGGGTTCATCCGGTTCAGGCCGATCTTCGTTTTTCTGGGCCGGGACAAAGGAAAGATCTTCCGTGCCGATATAATCGGATCTGGCCAATACCACCCCCCTTTCCACGCAGTTCATCAATTCCCTGACATTGCCCTCCCAGTCATACCGGATCATGGCATCCATGGCATCGGGTGAAAACCCCTTAATATCCCTTTTGTTCTTTTTGGAAAACAATTCCAGAAAATACAGGGCCAGGGACGGGATGTCCTCTTTTCTTTTCCGCAGGGGCGGGATTTCAATGCTGACCACATTGAGGCGGTAATAGAGATCATGGCGGAACAAGCCCTCTTCCGCCATTTTCTTTAAATCCCGGTTGGTGGAGGCGATGACCCGGACATCGGTCTTGATGTTCTGGTCGCTTCCTACGGGAGTGATTTCTTTTTCCTGGATCACCCGCAAGAGTTTTGCCTGCATGGCCAGACTCATCTCGCCGATTTCATCCAGAAGGATGCTGCCCTTGTCTGCCAGAAGGAATTTTCCCTTCCGGGTTTTGTCGGCCCCGGTAAAGGATCCTTTTTCATGGCCGAACAGCTCGGACTCCAGCAGGGTTTCCGTAATGGCCGCACAATTGATCCGGACAAAGGGCTGGTGTTTTCTGGGCGAATTATCGTGAATGGCGGCGGATACCAGTTCCTTGCCGGTCCCGGACTCCCCCATCACAAGGACATTGGCGTCCGTGGGCGCCACCATCCGGATGGTATCCAGAAGCGCCTGGATGGCCGGACTGTTTCCGATGATATCATGGTTCAGGGATTTTTCCTTGAGTCGGATTTTCAGCGTCTGGTTTTCCGTTTTCAGATAAAGGCTTTCAAATACCCGTTCAATGGTCAATTTCAGCTTGTCGAAATCCAGAGGTTTGGTGAGATAGTCATAGGCCCCGATTTTCAAAGCGTTCACCGCGGTTTGGACCGATGAATAGGCCGTCATGATGATCACGGGAAGGGAGGGGTTATAGGCCTTGATCTGCTGCAAGGCTTCCATGCCCGACATATGGACCATTTTCATATCCGTCAGAACCATGTCAAAGGATTTTTCCCTGACCAGGGCCACGGCAGTTGCCCCGTCGTCGGCCTCATGGATCTCATACCCCCAGTCCGTCATCAGGGTTTTGAGCATCCTTAAATGGGCCTTGTCATCATCCACAACCAGAATTTTCTTCATCTTTTCTTCGTCCTTTCACGAAACCGGCAGATTGATAATAAAACAGGTCCCCCGGCCTTTTTTGCTTTCCACACGGATACTGCCCCCCAGGTTTTCAATGATGCGGTGGACAATTGAAAGCCCAAGGCCGGTGCCCGTTGGACGGCTTGTCACATAGGGGTCAAATATCTGATCTAGGAAGGCCTCGTCAATGCCGGTGCCGTTATCTTTGACCCGGATCTCCACCCCGTCTTTTTGATCCGTATCCTTTACGCTGACGGCCAGGGTCCCGCCCTTTTCCAGGGCTGCCACGGCATTGATGTAAAGGTTCAGAAGAACCTGGTTCATCCGGTCTCCGTCAGTGTAAATCAAAGTTTTCCGGGTATCCAGGCTGACCTCTGTTTTGATTCCCTTTTGCTCCAGATCATGGTGGATCAGCTTCAGGGAATGGTCGATCATCTCCCGGAGATCCACATCCTTTTTTTCCACGGCCAGGGGTTTTGCAAACTCCAGCAACTGGGTGATGGACCGGTTGATGCGATCCACTTCCTTCACCATGATGAGGGCCGTTTCCCTGTCGTCTTCGTTTTTTTCAAAGCGTTTGCCGAAATAGGTGGCAAAGCCCTTGATGGAACTCAAGGGATTCCGGATTTCATGGGCCACCCCGGCGGCCAGTTTGCCGATGGCGGCCAGCCGCCGGTTGGTTTCCACCTGCTTTTTCAGTTCGCTGATCTGGGTCAGGTCCCGGAAAAGAAAGACATACCCTGTGACCTCATCTTCAAAGGCCCGGACAGGGGATGCCGTAATATCGATAAAAACCCTCCGGCCGGGGGCAATTTCAAGATCCATATCCCGGTTGACCTGTTTCCCGGATATTTCCATTTCCTTTATCAGATCCGTCATTTCAGGAAAGGGACGGGTAAGGTCCGGGCCCAGGATATCCCTGGCCGCCTGGTTCATGGACGTGATGTGATTTTCCCTATCCACCGTCACAAGCCCCGAAGGCATTTTCTGGATCACCTGGTCGGAAAAGGCCTTGACCTGGGTCAGGGATGCCCTGGCCGCCCTATAGGCCTGGAAGGCCAAAAGCGCAATCATGCCGGCGCATCCCAGGATGAACCAAAACACGCCCCGGAACAGGGTCTCTTTTAAAAACCGTTCCTTGGCCAGCCTTTCCTTTTTCATGGAAAGTCCGGCGAAAATATAATGTTCCGCCGGGTCCGGAAGGTCATTTCTTTGATTCTCAAGATAGGGCCTGCTCCAGTCCCGGCCCACCTGACCCTCCGGACTCTCCCGGGGCAGGTCCTCATCGTGCATCATCTGCATGGCCCTCATTCTGCCGCGGCCATGCAGCCCTTCCCGGCGGACCGGCACAAATCGCTTATAGACTTCAAATACCTCTCCCTCCTCGTCTGAGGGTTTGATCCTGTAAAGAATCCGGCCCGGGTCCGGGCTGATCTCTTCGAGCCGGGGCATATCCCCCATGTCCCGGCCCACCTGATCCATATCGGAATGGGCAAGGATTTTCCCTTCCCTGGAGACAATCATCACATACACCACTTCAGGCTGTAATGCCGTTTCAAATACCATGGCCTGGATTCTGGGTGCGCCCCAGCGCATGGTCACCATCCCTGTCCTTGTCCCGGCCTCAAAGGTCCGGACCAGGGCCGTTCCCTTTTCCAGCAATTGCTGGGTGAAAAACTCCTTTTGCCTTTCCAGCCGGTCCAGGGTCATGAAGGTGAAGATCGGCAAAAGAATCAATAAAACCCCTGCCGGCAGCAGGGGTGAAACCAGTGATCGTTTTTTCATTTTATTTTTCTTTAATATGGGTGATCCTATTATATCTTTATGGCCTATGCTAAAAGTGGCAAATATGCCAACCGGGCCAAATATTTTAAAGCAAGAAAGATACCATGGCAGAGAATCCCGTTTCCAGGGGAAAAGGTTTTTCTTTGCACCCTCAAACCGGGTATTTTATCCACACCTGGATACAGCAACCTGTATAAAAAGTATACAACAGGCTCTTTGCCAAAACAAGCCCGATTTCCCGATTAAATAAAAATACCTTTATATTTCAATCAATTATAAATATTTCGGATTCATGGCACAACCTTTGCTAACTATGAGTTCCAGACAGTGATCATAACGATCCAAAAACCAATAAACCCAAATGGAGGTTATTATGAAAAAATCAATTATCGTTATCAGTTCAGTCGTTTTTCTTGCTCTTTTTACCGGAAGCGTCTTTGCCTTCGGGCCCGGCATGGGCATGGGGGGTGGGTCTTCCTCTTGCCGGGGCTTGGGGGGAGGAGCGGCCTGGGATGATCTTTCAAAGGAGCAAAAAGATGAATTGACCACCCTTCGCCAGAAATTCATTGATGAGACCTATGCTCTTAGAACCTCAATGCTTCAGAAACACCAGGAAATGAGGCTGCTCATGGAAACCTCCGCTCCTGACCGGGCCAAACTCAGCAAATTATCCGGGGAAATCCTGGACATTGAAAAGCAGTTAAACGAGAAACAGATTGACTTTATGCTGGCTGCCAAGAAAATTTCGCCTGAACTTGCTCTGGGTGCGGGCTTTGGACGGGGTCAGGGCAAATCCGGCAAAAGAGGCGGAAACTGGGACTGCCCCCGCAATCAGGACGGCGGACGCACATACAACAACTAAGATCTGAACAAAAATCCGCAACGAGCCCGGAAGCCTCCCCCGCTTCCGGGCTTTTTTTATTCCTCGGACCCCACCTCGTTTTTCAGCACCCCGATATGCGCTATCCGTGTTTCCAAAATATCTCCCGGCTTTAAATAGACCGGCGGTTTCCGGGTGAATCCCACTCCGGACGGCGTGCCTGTCAGAATCAGGGTGCCCGGCAGAAGGGTGGTGGATTCGGACAGATAGGCGATAATCCGGGCCACGGAAAAAATCATGTCGCTGGTATTGCTCTTCTGCATGGTCTCCCCGTTCAACACACATTCAATATCCAGGCCATCCGGGTCCGGCAGTTCATCGGCGGTCATGATCCAGGGACCAAAGGGGCAGAAGGTGTCAAAGCTCTTTCCCCTGATCCATTGATTTCCGCCGGCATGCATCTGCCACCGCCGAGCCGATATATCGTTGGCGCAGGTATAGCCGAGGACATGATCCAGGGCCTTTTCCACCGGGACATTCCGGGCTGCTTTTTTTATCACCACGGCCAGTTCCGCCTCATAATCCACTTCCGGGCCCCTTGTACAGCAGACGGGAATCCTGATCCTGTCCAGGTGGGCTGCGGCTGCTCCGGGATTTTTCATGAACAGAACCGGGTATTCCGGCAGGGCCAGCCCGGCCTCCTCTGCATGGAGACGGTAATTCAAGCCGATGCACAGAATGGCCGCAGGGACCACGGGGGTTAAAAAGCGAAGAACCGGTTTTCTTTTCCCGGTAACCGTAAAGGTTGAAAAAATATCCCCGTCGATCACGGCTGCGCTCCTGCCGTCAAAGTCACACCCAGAATAAATCCGGTGGTCATCGCTTTCAAATCTGAGGATTTGCATATTTCCTTTCCCCTGGTAATCCGATATAGTGCACTGCAAAAGACTGATTTGCATTGTATTAAAACCATTATCCCGAAAGATCAAGGCCCTGTGACCCAAAATCTTGAAATCCTATTCAACGGACTGACTGCAAAAAAAGCAGATCTGATCCTCCTGATTCTGGCCTCCCAGCACATTGAAACCCGGGTTGAAAAAGAAGGCACCGCCTTTCATATCCTGGCAGATCCCGGTGATCGGGAAAAGGCCCTTGCCATGGTTCAGGCCTATTACCGGGAGAACAGATTCTCCAACCTCGGACAGGCATTTCAGGACTTCAGCAGCAATCCCTTCAAATCAGTCCCGGCCTTCATGATCATGGGCTTTTTGGCGGCAGTCCATATCCTTTGCCTGCGCTATGATGTTCATGAGACCATGATCCTTAAATACGGGGCATCATCGCTTTTCATCGGCCAGGGAGAAAATTACAGGGCCATCACCGCCCTTTTTCTGCATGCCGATGCAGGGCATCTCCTGGGAAACCTGGCCGGCATCCTCATTTTCGGGGCACCCTTCATCCGCCTGGCCGGATTCGGGACCGGGCCTTTTATGCTGCTTTTGACCGGAACCCTGGGGAATCTCATGACGGCCGGGCTTTACCGGACAGCCCATCTTTCCATCGGCGCTTCCACCTCGGTCATGGGGGCTGCGGGGCTTCTCACGGCCTTTCAGATGACCCGGAAACAAAAATCCCTGAATACCGTCATCCCCCTCATTGCCGGGGCCACCCTTGTGGGACTTCTCAGCCAGGGAGAAAGAACCGATGTCTCTGCCCATGTCTTTGGATTTTTAAGCGGATGTATCCTGGGGTTTGTCTTTTTTCCCCTGAACCGGATGATCCATGCCCCTATAAAAGAACCCCTGGCGCTTTCGATCACCCTCCTGATCCTTGTATCCGCCGTTTTATCCGGGATTTTTCGATGAACTCCTGAATTCATTTTTTTTTAGGTCCTGAATATGATAAAGATCTTATCTGACCTTACAATGTGATTTATTAATATTTACCATACCAGTATTGCTGAATATGGGAGGAAGATATGAAAAAAACAACCCCGAACGTCCTGATTCTGGGGGGCGGTGTTGCCGGAATGGCGGCTGCCCGAACCCTTGCCGGCCAGGATGTCGTTGTCCATCTGGTGGAAAAAGAAATATCCCTTGGCGGCCATGCTGCAAAATGGTCCTGCATGGCAACCGATACCTGCGAGAACTGTGGGGCCTGCCTGAGTATTGAAGCCGCTGACCAGGCTCAACACCAGAAAAACCTGAAACTGCACCTCAATACCCGGGTGCAGGGCATTGAAAAAAAAGATCCCGGTTATGAAGTGGTTCTGGAAAACAAAGAATCCTTCACCGTTCAAAAGATCATCATGGCCACGGGGTTTTCCCCCTTTGACCCCCAAAAATCCCCGTCCCTTCATTATAGACACTGCCCCGGGGTCATCACCACGGCAGAATTGAACACCCTGCTCCGGGAAGAGTCCCTTTCCTCTCTTCTCAAGGGCAAATCTGATCCGAAAATCGCCTTTATCCAATGCGTGGGCTCCCGGAACAGGGAACAGGGAAGGGATTACTGCTCCCAGGTCTGCTGCAAAATATCCATGCGCCATGCCCATAAGCTGACCCATCTCTATCCCGAAGCCCAGATCACGCTTTTTTACATGGATCTTCAACTCATTGGAAAAGAGATCAGAACCTTTTACAATGGGCTTTCCAAGACCATTTCCCTGGTCCAGGGCATTCCTGCGGAAATCCTGGAACACCCGGAAACCCATAAGCCCACCATTGTGACGGAAGACAAGGCAACCCAGTCAAGGCTTGCCCAATCCTTTGATCTCATTGTTCTCTCCGTGGGCCTGCAACCCTCCGATACCCTGGAAAAAACAGCCAAGATCCTGGACCTGACCCCGAACTCCTGGGGGTTTTTCAATACCGATACGGCCCTTGTACCGCAAGACGTCATCCTGGCCGGGTGCGCCGCCGGTCCCAAAGACATCCTCTCCTCTCAGCAGGAAGGAAGAATTGCCGCCCAAAAGGTCATGGCAGACCTGAGCCTGAATACCGGGGCCAAGCTTCCGGTGGCCGTGTTCGGTGAAGGCCTTGAGGCGGACCAGGCAGCCCTCGCCCTGGCCTCAAAGGGATATCCGGCCTATCTGTTCGGGAAGGGCGAAACCCTTTCAGAGAGCAGCCCTGTGACCCTTCTTAAAGACAGCCGCCTGATTTCCGTCGGCGGCACCGCAGGCCGGTTTTCACTGTATTATGAATCCGCAGGCCAAACCCGGCAGTTGGAATGTGCAGCCATTGTTGCTGCGGCCGATCCCCTGCAATCCCTCACCACATTAAAGGGACCAACACATAAGGTTTTCAGCCTGGACAAATTTGAACAGATCATCGAAAAAACACCTGACACCTGCCCGGAGAATGCCGTCATCCTCCTGGATTATTCCGGCCCCGAGCATAAAGCACCGGCCAGACTTGCGCTGAACATAGCCCTCAAGGCCAGGGCCGCGGGCAAGACCATCACCCTGATCATGAACCAGATGCTGGTCCACGGCGCCCTGGGCCAACGGCTCTACGACGAGGCCCGGCGACAAGGCATTGATTTTTTCCGGTATGAAACCCAGGATGACCTTCAAATCGAGGATTCAGGCACGGGATTCCGGATAAAACTGAAGGAAGCCACCCTGCCCTCTATTTTTCTGAACCTGTCCTGCGATGCCCTGGTACTTCCCCGGGCCCTTGCACCGGCCAGAGGGTTTGCAGACCTGGCCGGTCTTTTGCGGCAGCCCCTGGACAAACAAGGCTTTCTTCAATCGGCCAATACCCGCCACCGTCCCACCCGGAGTCTTCGCAGAGGTATCTTTTTTGCCGGGACCTGCCATGATGACACAGACCCGGATGATCTGGTTCATGAACTGGATGAAATCGCTTCTTTCCTGTCCACCCCGGATTTAACCGCATCGGACCCGGGGGTTGAGATCAACCAGAAAAAATGCGCCCAATGCCTGACCTGTATCCGGATCTGCCCCCACGGCGCCATTGTCATGAATGACAAAAGCAGGCCCCAGATCGTGCCGGAGTCTTGTTTCTCTTGCCATCTGTGCGTGTCCAATTGCCCGGCCTATGCCATTGAATCCAGGACCATGGCCAACGAACAGGTGGCGGGCCTGATCCAAAAAGACAGGGTCACGGTCTTTGCCTGTGAACGCTCCGCAGCCCTGGCCGCAGGAAAGCTCGCCCTTCCGGACCACGTCCGACTGATCCCCATCCCCTGTGCCTGCCGGATCAGCACTGACATCCTTCTCAAGGCCCTTTTAAACGGCGCATCCAAGGTCATTGTCAGCGCCTGCCACCCGGAAAACTGCCGGTCCCATGAAGGCGACAAGATGGCCGGCGACAGTGTGCAAAGGGTTCTGGCCCTCCCCGGAGTGGCCCGGTCCAGGGTTTTGTGGGAACCTGTCGCAGCCAATGAGACCCGAAAATTTGAACATCTGCTTTCCACAGCCATAGAATAAAGGATACTCCCCATGGACAGTGCGACCATCAATAAGAATTCCGTTTTATATAAGCTTTTAAACCAATATCCCCTGGGGGACAATATTTCAGAATGCCTGACCTGCGGAGCCTGTAATTCCAGGTGCACCTGGTTTGACGGCCAGGGCGGGCCCCTGCCCCGGCAGATAGTCCGCATGGCCGCCCTGGGCCTGGATGAAATGCTTGCAACCTCTTCCATGATCTGGGACTGCCTCCTCTGCAACCGCTGCACCGAGGTTTGCCCCATGGGGATCACCATGGACAGGGTGGTGAGAAAGGCCCGGAGCCTTGCCATTGCCGACGATTTAATCCCCGCCGATATCAAAAAAGGCCTTAAGAACCGGCTGGAACTGGGCGATGTCAACGGCCTCACCAAAGAGGAATTCGTGGAAACCGTTGAATTTGTCAGCGAAGAATTTCCCGATGCCGTGAATGACCCCGAGGCCGTGATTCCCTATGATCAGAAGGGGGCAAAGCTCCTCTATCTTCCCAACCCGAGGGAGCTGGGCATCAACCTCATGCATCTGACGGCCATGGCCAGGCTTTTTTACGCTTCCAAGGAAACCTGGACCCTGTCCTCGCACCACACCGATGTCACCAACTGGGGATATTTTGTGGGAAAGGATGAAATTGCCCAAAAAATAGCCCTCATGGTGGTGGAGCCGGCCGAGGCGCTGGGGATTGAAACCCTGGTCCTGTCGGAATGC
>JAABTB010000188.1 GCA_011390085.1 Desulfobacula sp. | reverse complement strand
TTTTTAGATCCATTTTGTCATCTTCATTGGTCACTGCAAAGACAATGGCCATGGGCTTGTCTTTTTTGATCCGTCGGCACAGGTCCATACCGTTCATCCCCGGCAGGTTCAGGTCCAGGAACATGACCATCATATCATTCTGTTTCAGCACATCCAGTGCCTCTTCAGCACTTTCAGCCGGGAAAACCTCAAACCCGGCCCTGGAAAAAGCCTGCTTTAAAAGGCTGATAATGGCCTTTTCATCATCTACCACCAGAATTTTCTTATCAGACATCATCTCTCCTTTTCTTGATGCAACTTATCGTTTTCGTCTGAAGCTGCATGAATATCAATAATCTCACCGCTGAGATATTTTTTGGTTTTAAACCGGGTGAGGGACATGAGTTTGGTTGTAATGCGTCCCAACCGTTCCACCTGAGCTTTGATCTCCATAAGATTGATCCTCTGAAGATGATCCGTTGGCAGGTCTTCCAGCAATAGATCCGAAAATCCCAGGATGGCCATCAGGGGCTGGTTTAATTCATGGCAGATCCCGCCGGTGGTTTTCAGCACGGCTGAGAGTTTTTCTTTTTCCAGACGGATCTGTTCATGATGCTTTGCCTCGGTCATATCCTCAATGGCAAGCAGCACCACCGCTTCACGGTTCAGGGTCAGAGGCGAGGTGGAAATTCGAAGATGCCGTAACCCCAGTCCTTTGAAAGACATCTTGGCTTCCACCCCGCTCAGGGGCTTTTTTTTATCCATGGTTTCCTGGACTGTTAGTCTCAATCCGCATTTCAGGCAGTCTTTGCCAAATCCGCAGCCTTCCGGCACATCATCATGATGGACACAGCCAAAGGCCTCCCCTCCGACATGGCCAATCAACCTGCCCTCATCCTTGTTCATGAACAGATAGGTTTTCAGGTTGGCCAGGGCCACCCGCCGGTTTTTGTCAATGACGGCAATGGCCAGGGGCAGGGCCTCAATAATGTCCAGAAGACTTTCTTTGGTATAAGCGCTTGTCATTTCATCCCTCCAAATAATATCCAACAATCATTTCAGTGCGTGTCTTACAACCTCCAGGAATTTTTCCTTTCGAACCGGTTTTTCAAGTACAGCGCTTACGCCCAGCAATTTTGCCGTATTCAGATAACTTTCCGGAGTATTTAGGCCACCGCCGGATATGGCGATCACCGGGACACCCGGGTATTTTTTTTTTAATTCCATAATAACCTCCATGCCTTCTTTTTCAGGCATGATCAGATCGGTGATCACAAGGTCAACAGGGTCCTTGATAAACAGTTTCATCCCCTCTTTTCCATCTGAAGCGGTGATCACAAAAAATCCTTCCCTTTCCAGTATTTTTGACAATAGTGCTCTGATGGCCGGTTCGTCATCAATCACTAAAATTTTTTTCATTGGTTTTCCTTTTTCAACCGTTGTCAACTGCCCAGCAACATCACAAGAGCCTCTGCCAAATCATTTTTCGTTACCGGTTTCATGAGGATTTTATCCGGCTTTGTGCCTGGAGCCTTTTGATTCAAAATTATTTCATTAAACCCTGAACATAAAATCACCGGAATCTCCGGTCTGATTTTTTTGATCCCGGTAATGAGTTTATCCCCTGTCAGATCCGGCATGATCAAATCGGTGATGACCAGATTAAAGTGTTTCGGATTTGATTTAAAAAGTTCCAGGGCCTTTACACTGCTGTTTTGACAGGTTACCCGGCACCCCATCCGGGACAGGGACCGGTCCAGCATATTCAGCACAGCATCTTCATCATCCACCACCAGAATATGTTCATTCCTGGAAGCCGGCATTGCCCCCACGGCCTTGACAGGGGGATCCTCAATAGTGGAAATGATCCGCGGCAGATAAATGGAAAATTCACTTCCCTGGCCAACCTCGGTCTTTACCCCGATTTCACCCTCCAGTTTTTTGACGATGCCGTGTACCAAGGCCAGGCCAAGCCCGGTGCCCTTTCCTCTGATCTTGGTGGTGAAATAGGGCTCAAAAATTCTTTTCCGGGTCTGTTCGTCCATACCCGACCCGGTATCGGCAATTTTAAGGCAGACATAGAATCCCGGTTCTATTCCAAGGTCGTGAACGTCCTCCTTTTTCACCTCAATTTCCGATAGACCCACCCTTAATTCACCCCCGGTTTCCTCCATGGCATGGAAGGCATTGGTGATGAGATTCATGGCCACCTGGTGGACCTGGGTGGGATCAGCCATAACCAGCCCGATTTTGTCGGGGATATGACTGATGATTTTGATGGTGGAAGGCAAAGTGGCCTTGGCCAGCTTTAAGACTTCCTTTAAAATCAACTGGATTTTCAAGGGATGAACCTCCTGCTCCGTCTCGCGGCTGAACATCAGGATCTGCTGTACCAGGTCCCTGGCCCTGAAGGCCCCGCTTAAAACCGATTTCATCGATTCCCGAAGAGGGCTGTCTTCAGGCAGGTCCTCCAGGATCATTTCGGAAAAGCCAATAATCGGAAACAGGATATTGTTAAAATCGTGGGCAATCCCGCCGGCAAGGGTTCCGACGGCCTCCATTTTCTGGGACTGCCGGAGCCTTGCTTCCATTCGTCTTTGCTCTTCTTCAAGCTTTATTCGTTTCTCCAGCTCTTCTTTCATCCCTTCAAACAATCTTGCATTATCAATGGCAAGGAAAGCCTGGTCCGACAACCGGTTGACGATCAAAAACAGGGTTTTTGCAATATTTTTAAACTGATCCAAAGGCATGACCTTGACTTCTTCCAGGGCTTCGGCAAATTCATCCGGGTCTGCACCGATGGTATGGGCATATTGTTTCATCTGTTCCATATCCATGTCCGGGGTGCGGACCTGACCGAGGAGCCAGTTGGCGACATGCTTTCCACCGACATGGATGCTGACGCCGGCATCCCAGAGCCCGCCGCTGAGGCAGGGCTGAACCACCGGACCCTGTTCATGATACCGGCCCATGATGCGGTCCGACTGCATGCAATTGAAAAGCCCTTTTTCGGTTTTGCGGATAATATCCCTGCAAAGCCTGCAAAAATTGCTGGGCGTTGTAATGGGTCGGCCCTTCGCATCGGTGATGATGGAGGCGACTCTGGTTGCCGCAGCAAAAGAATCCTGGATTTCCTGGATCTCCTCCAGGTCAAAAAGGGATTCAAAGGAGGGAATGTCCGGGTTTGATTGTGATCGTATCATAGGGTTCCCTTCTGTTTATCCTGTTTTTGATACCCGCTGGGTAAAATTGTGGTCAGGGGATGGGCAAGCCCGTTAAGGCTTTCAGACAATCCCACAAAAAAATACCCGCCTGGTTTTAAGGCCCTGCAAAGACGGTCTACTACCCTTTGCCGGGTTTGGGCATCAAAATAGATCATCACGTTTCTGCAAAAAATAATATCAAAGGTATCCTGCGGCGTGTCCGACAAAAGATTGAATTTGGCAAAATTCACCCGTTGCCGGATCTCCGGTTTTACCTTAACGTGGTCCTTCCATTCCTTCTGGCCCTTTTGAAAATAGGTATGCAGCATGGAAGGGGGAACCTGTTTCACCCGATCCCCCGTATAAACGGCCCGCCGGCCGAGATCCAGCATGGAATCGGAGACATCCGAGGCAAAGATGCTGAACGAGAATCCGGCGGTCATCAACTGAACCGCAATGGAATAGGCTTCTTCTCCGCTGGATGAAGCCGCGCTCCATATCTTTAAGGGTTTGGTTTTCTCCAAAGTCCGGATGATATATTCGCAATGTTTGTTTTCCCGAAAAAAGAAAGTATGATTGGTGGTAACGGAATCAATAAATTCATTGAATTCATCCGGGTCGGCCGATATGAGATTCATATATTCGGAAACGGATGAGATGCCCTTGATCCGCATTCTTTTGGAAAGCCTGGCCACCAGAAGACTGTATTTCTTTTCATTGAGAACAATACCGGTTTCCTGATAGACGATTCTGGCAAGTTTCTCATGCTGTTCACGGCTCAGTCGGGTTTCAGAATTCATAACCGAATCTGCTTTTCATTTAAAGTGTTTCCAGAATAGATACGGCTTTTGCCGCAACCGTGTGGATATCCTGGACATAATCGACAGCTCCCACGGCAATGGCTTCCTTGGGCATCCCAAACACCACGCAGGAGCGTTCATCCTGGGCAATATTCATGGCCCCTGCCTTTTTCATATCCAGCATGCCGGCAGCCCCGTCTTTTCCCATGCCGGTCAGGATAATGCCCAGGGCATTGGCCCCGGCATAGCGGGCTACGGATTTGAACAGAACATCCACGGCCGGTCTCTGGTAATGCACCAGGGGACCGGTCTTCACCTCTACATAATACCTTGCCCCGCTCCTTTTGAGCAGCATATGATAATTTCCGGGGGCGATGAGCACCTGGCCCGTGGTCACAGTGTCACCATTTACAGCCTCTTTGACGGTCATGGGACAGAGTTCGTTCAACCTTTCTGCAAAGGATGCGGTGAACTGGGCCGGCATGTGCTGGACCACCACCACTCCCGGTGTATTCCGGGGCAGCCGCGTCAGTACCTGTTTGATGGCCTCGGTACCTCCGGTGGAAGCGCCGACGGCAATAATCTTATGGGTGGTGGCCGACAGGGCCTTTGATTCAATGATGCCCTCTGCCGGGCGTTCAACCGTCCGGGAATTGACAGGTTTCAACCTTGCCCCGTAAACGGCCCTGATTTTTTCCGCCAATTGCAGGCTCATATCCCCAACAGAATAGGCTTCACCGGGTTTCGAAATCACTTCCAGGGCACCCAGAGAAAGGGCTTCAAGGGCAAGTTTGCTGCCCTTGGTGGTCAGGGAACTGACAATGATGACCGGAAGCGGATAATACTGCATCAGTTTTTTTAAAAAGGTGATGCCGTCCATCCGGGGCATTTCAATGTCCAGGGTGATCACATCCGGCTTGAGTTTGACGATTTTCTCCCTGGCCACATAGGGGTCCGGTGCTGTTCCCACGACTTCGATCCCCCTATGCCGGGACAGTTGCTCGGAAAACACCTTTCTGACAATAGCGGAATCATCCACCACCAGCACTTTGATGTTATGGGACATAGATTTTCAACCTCTTTTTGGCTCCTTTCACCCCAGGGTGATGTGAACGGCCATTTCCGGCCCCGTGGTCTTAATGATCAGGGTTCCTTGCGTCTCAGGAAATTCCGTTCCGGGAACCCGCTTTGGAATGCTGAGCTCAAAGGGGACAGTGGCCTTTACCTTTCTCAAGGCATTGCCGGCCATCATGTTCACGGCTTCCGTCAGGGTGCCGTCTAAAAGGTCCTCGCCCATGGATTCGCCTGATTCCCCCATGAAATTTTCCGCCATTTCCATGAGGAGCTGCCTCGGCACCAGCAGAAAAACACTGCCGGAATAGTCCCCTGAAAAATCAAGCCG
>JAABTB010000187.1 GCA_011390085.1 Desulfobacula sp. | reverse complement strand
GTGGCCACCGGGCTTTTCGGGGTAAGGGAAGAAACCATCCAGAACTGCCCGGTCATGGAATTCAAATATGCCCAGGGCGCAAAGCCGGGGCTGGGGGGCCATCTTCTCGGAGAAAAGGTCACAGAGGCCGTGGCAAAAATGCGGGAAACCGTTGTGGGCCGGCCCCTTTTCTCACCCTTCCCCTTTCATTCGGTCTATTCCGTGGAAGACCACAAAAAGCATGTGGACTGGATGAAGGAGATCAACCACAAGGTGCTTTGCTCGGTCAAGGTCTCCACGCCCACGGATGTGGATATGGTGGCCGTGGGCGCCTATTATGCCGGGGCCCATATTATCCATATCGACGGCAGCTACGGCGGCACGGGTGCAGCCCCGGACATTGCCAAAAAAAACATTGCCATGCCCATTGAATATGCCATCCCCAAGGTCCACCGGTTTCTTGTGGAAGAAGGGGCCAGGGATAAAATCACCCTCATCGCCAGCGGCGGCATCCGCAATGCCATGGATGTGGCCAAGGCCATTGCCCTCGGCGCCGACGGCTGTGTCATCGGCACCGCCGATCTGGTGGCCGTGGAATGCGTGAGGTGCGGGAATTGTGAAAGCGGCCGGGGCTGTGCCCGGGGCATCGCCACCACAGACCCGGAGCTGGGGTATATGATCGATGAAGCCTATGTGGAACAGCGGCTGGTGAACATGTACATGGCCTGGAGAAAACAATGGTGCAGGCTGCTCAGATCCTTTGGCCTGACCAGCATCAAAGAACTCCGGGGCCGGTCCGATCTTCTCGTCCACCTGGATTACCTGGATGAGGAAGAACGGAAACAATACCAGAGCTCACCCGGCTATAAAATGGTTTTATAATAAGGAAATATGATGAAGCGGAATACGGATATTCTCATAAAAAATATATTGGCTTCACGGGGGCGGATTCCCCATATGGAGACACCGGTGAACAAATGCGACGAGGAAGGCGGCTGCGGCGTCACCGGCTTCATGGCCTCCATTCCCATTGCCGGCCGCCATATCTATGAACCCTCGGTCCAGATGCACAACCGGGGCAACGGCAAGGGCGGGGGCATCGCCGCCGTGGGCCTCAGCGCCTCGGACCTGAACGTTCCCCGGGACGTTCTGGAAGACCATTATCTTCTCCAGGTGGCCTATATTGATGATACGGCCATTGCCCAGGTGGAGGCATCCCATATCCTCCCCCATTTTGATATCTATAAATCCGAAAAAACCCCCACCATCGGCGACTATACGAGCATCGGCCTTGAGGTGAAGCCGCCGGAGGTATGGCGGTATTTTGTCCGGGTCAAACCCGGGGTCCTGGACCCATTCATCCGGTTCAATGCTCTCTATGAAATGGACAAACGAAAGGCCGAAGACGAATTCGTGTTCCAGAATTCCATCCGCCTGAACCAGGCCTATTATGCGTCCCTGGGAGAAAAAAAGGCCTTTGTCCTGTCCCATGCCAGAAACGTCATGATCCTGAAGGTGGTGGGCTATGCGGAACAGGCCACCCAGTATTATTGCCTGGAGGATTTCCGGGCCCACGGCTGGATCGCCCACCAGCGCTATCCGACCCGTGGACGGCTCTGGCATCCGGGCGGGGCCCATCCTTTTTCCGGCATGCACGAGGCCCTGGTGCACAACGGTGATTTTGCCAACTACCATGCGGTCAGCGAATACCTGAACCAGCATAATATTTTTCCCCAGTTTTTGACGGACACGGAAACCTCGGTCCTGCTCCTGGATCTTTACAACCGGGTTTTCGGCTATCCCCTGGAATACATCATCGAAGCCCTGGCGCCGACAACGGAATACGATTTTGACCGGCTTTCCCCGGAAAAGCAGCAGGTGTACCGGTATATCCAGAGCCAGCACATGAACGGCTCCCCGGACGGGCCCTGGTTCTTTATCATTGCCCGGAACGACCCCTATCGGGATCTTTTGCAATTGATCGGCATCACGGACACGGCCATGCTGAGGCCCCAGGTCTTTGCCCTCCAGGAAAGGGACGAAGTCCAGATCGGCCTGGTCTGTTCTGAAAAACAGGCCATTGACGCCACCCTCCAGAGCATTTCCGCCGAAGACAAACGCTTCTGTCCCATTGCCGACAAATACTGGAATGCCCGGGGCGGCAGCTCCACCGACGGCGGGGCCTTTACCTTTACCCTCAGGGATGCGGGAAAAGGCGACGGCTCCAAAACCCTGGTCACCCAGAACAAATTCGGCGAAACAGTCACCATCCCGGAAGGGCAGCTTCATTTTGACACTTCCCTTGAAATTTCAGGGTCCGTTGAAGATCCAATCCCGGCCCGCAAGGTCACGGCTTTTTTTGAGGCAAAGGATAAAACAGGCCTCGGGCAATTCTGCACCTCGGAATTTGCCGCCCTGAGCTTTCAGGAGATCAAAGGCATCTGTCACACCGTTGAAACCCTGGCCGGACAAAGCGATGATCAAAAGGCCATGGCCATTGACCTTTTAACCCTTCTCAACGACCGGGCCTTTCCCACGGGGGACAAAAAAAGAAGTTCCCTGCTCCAGATCCTCCGGGACAGCCTGACCCGGATCTTTGCCTCCTCCCCGCCCATCAGGGAAAAACAAAACAGCCGGTATGCCTATATCGACCGGGCCACGAGGGAGGACTTGAGGGCTCCCATGGAAAATGAAACCATCCTGGTGGTCAATGCCAAAGCATTTGAACCGGAAGGCGAAGACTGCGATTCCAGGATGATCAACAAGGCCTACCGCCTGGGCTGGAAGCAGTATATCTGCTATGGCTACAAGGGCCAGAGATTTACCGGGTGTGGATTCGGGGCCGATTCCGACGGGGTGCGGTTTGATGTCTACGACAGTTCCGGGGATTATATGGCCTCGGGCATGGACGGCATGGAAATCCATGTCCACGGCAATGCCCAGGACCAGCTCGGCCAGATCATGAAGCGCGGCAAATTCGTGGTCCACGGGGATGTGGGCCAGACCTTCATGTACGGCGCCAAGGGCGGTGAGGTCTATATCCTGGGCAATGCCGCCGGCCGCCCCCTGATCAATGCCACGGGAAAACCAAGAGTCGTCATCAACGGCACCTGTCTGGATTACCTGGCCGAATCCTTCATGGCCGGAGATCCCCTCAACGGCGGCGGGTTCGTCATCGTCAACGGCATTGCCTTTGATGAAGCCGGTAAGGTCATGGACCTTCCCATGCCCTATCCCGGATCCAACCTTTTCTCCCTGGCCTCGGGCGGGGCCATTTATCTTCGGGACCCGGGTTCCAAAATCGTGGAGGAACATCTCAACGGAGGCATGTTCGCCGAGGTCGCGGAGCCGGACTGGAGACTGATCCTGCCCTATCTCACGGAAAACGAGCGGCTTTTCGGCATTTCCATTGAAAACGACCTCCTGACGGTGAACGAAAAGAAACTGCCGTTTCAAAAGGTATACCGCAAGGTCATGCCCAAACAGAAATAACCGCTCATCCCTGCCCGGAGCTAAACTTCTTGGCAGGGATGAATAAACGGCCAGATCCTGTTATTGCGGGTTAATTAAATTGGTATCCAGTACCGGCAGATATACATGGAAACTAGTTCCGTTTCCTGGTTTGCTGATCACTTCCACCGCGCCTTTAAGCTGTTCAACAATCCCGTATACGACCGATAATCCCAATCCTGTCCCTTCGCCTTTCTTTTTGGTGGTAAAGTATGGATCAAAGATCCGTTCAATGGACTCAGCATCAATACCGTGGCCGGTATCGCTCACGCTGAGTTTTATATAGGTGCCGGGCATCAGTGTTGCCGGAACTTTCTCGGACAGGGGTCCAATGGTTGCCAAAGCCTGAGTGATTTTCAGGATACCGCCGGTTTCCCCCATGGCATGAATGGCATTCGTACACAGATTCATCAGGATTTGATGGATGTGGGTGGGGTTTGAAAGGATGATGCTGTCTTTTCCTTCAATGGAGAGTTTCATGTCAATTTTAGGGGGAAGATTGGATTTTAACAAAGAAACCACTTCCTGGACAATGTCGCTGATCCGTATCGGCTTTTTCCCCTCTTCATTCTTCCGGCTGAAGGCCAGAATCTGTTTGACCAGGTTCACGGCGTGCCGGCTTGCATCAATAGCGATGGTGAGCCTTTCCTTTACAGGTTCCGGACATGTTTCGGTATAAAGAGCCAGTTCTATATTCCCCATGATCGCATTCAATATATTGTTGAAATCATGGGCGATTCCGCTGGCGAGGGTTCCCAGTGCATCCATTTTTTGGGCCTGATACAATTGCATTTCAATCTTTTCTTTTGCCCTTTCAGTGTTTTCCCGGACAATAATCCCGGCAAGGGCATTTGATACCGCCCACAGGAATTCTTTTTCCCAGTGTTCACTGATATGCCCGGGTTTCATGAACAGGTTCAGCATTCCCAGCGTTTTTCCGGATGAGACGATGGGAACACAGCAATGTCCGTGGGGCATCATGCCCTCCCATCGGATATCATGTCGCTCGTCGTCGGAATCGGCAAACAGTATTTCCCGGCTCAGGGCAGATTTGCCGCAGAGACAGGTTCCCATGGGAACGGTGAGACAGGGAGAGACTTCTTCTAAAGACTGTTTTTTGTATATTTTAAGGGCCAATGTCTGGGTACTCTGGTTCATCAGGAAAATACATCCTTTTTGTTCAAAAACAAAATTGGGCAGGGAAATGATAAGGTCCAGGGACCGGGACAGGATGTCATCAAATTCAAGCCTTTCCAGGGAAAGAGACAACAGCTTGTTGACGATGTTCTGAATTTCCAGGTTCCGGCGGATTTGCTCTTCAGTTGCTTTCCGTTCCGTAATATTCCGGAAAAAACCATGGGTGGCCCGAATTTCACCATTGATCTTACGGGGAACCACGCTTCCTTCAAGAATAACGGCACAGCCGTTTTTTTGTTTGAACATGACTTCGAAATTTTTAAGCGTTTCCCCTTTCATGAGTTTTTTAAACTCATTCTGGCAATGGGTGAGTGAGTCCGGGTGGATGATGTCGAACAGCGAGAGACGGCAGATTTCACTGTCCGTATATCCCATGGTTTCTTTCCAAGACCGGTTAACAAAGAGAAACCCTCCCTTTGTATCAACGCTTTGGATCATGTCATGGGCATTTTCAAACAAATGCCGGTATTTGGCTTCGCTCTCCTCGAGTTGAAGTTGAATTTTTTGTCTGGCGTCAATATCTTTCTCCAGGAGGGCATTTGCTTTTGCCAGCTCTCTGGTTCGTTGGATCACTTCTGCTTCCAGCTGCTCTTGTAAATAGCGCAGATCTTTTTCAGCCTTCCATTTGGTACCAAGGGCTGTTGAAAATTGGATGATTTCCTTGGGGTGAAAAGGTTTCTGGATATAGAGCAGCTTTTGAGC
>JAABTB010000186.1 GCA_011390085.1 Desulfobacula sp. | reverse complement strand
TGGTTTTATAGACGCTCTGCATAAGCCGGCTCTGACCGATGATGGCGTCCCCCTGTTGCCCTCCGGGGCTTGCATCCACGACCACCGGGGATCTCATGAAATATCCGGCTTCAATGGCCTGACGGATGAGGACCAGCATTTCCGGGACTTCAAAGGGTTTCAGCACATAGTCATAGGCCCCCATTTTCGTGGCTTCTATGGCAATATCCGTTGTGCCGTAAGCCGTTACAATGATGACCGGCAGCTTTGTATCGATCTTTCGGATCTCTTTAAAGGTTTCCATGCCGTTCATACCCGGCAGGCGCATGTCAAGGATGACCAGATCCAGCAGGGTCCCCCGGACAATATCAATGCCGGCCTCGCCGGAGGCAGCACTGATGACGGTATAATTTTCTTCTTTTAAAAGCCTGCAGAAGCTTAACCGCAACTGGTCATCATCATCGATTACAAGGATGGTATTCATCGCCTATGCTCCATCATTCACGGAATTCATTTATGTTTGGCCTCTTGCAGTGATTTTTTCTTATATGCGTCTCCAATCTTATAATACAACTCGTCAATATCCACGGGTTTGACGATATAATCAAAGGCGCCGTTGTCCATTCCGGCCCTTGCCGCTTCCAGCATGGCATGGCCCGTGAGCATGATGACTTCGATCTGGGGCCACCGGGTTTTAATCTCCTTAAGGATCATGATCCCGTTTCTATTGCCCGGCATTTTCACATCCAGAACCACCACATCAATATTCTCTTTGGTAATGCGCTCAAGGGCCTGTTCTCCGTCCGATACCCCGGAAGCGTCAATATCCCTTTTTCTGATCCGTTTGATAATGACATCCAGAAAACCGGTTTCATCATCCACAAACAATACTTTCATTTCGTATTCACCTTCTTTTTGTATTGAATTAGCCTGGAAACTGTAGGATAGGAACCTTGATCTTGTCAATCAAAATATCATTTCATAAAAGCGGATACCCCGGAGGACATTTTCCGTTCCCGGAATCCGGATGCAAACAAGATGACGAATCAATATTGAATAGATTTTAATGCCGTGGTATAGATTTCACATTAACGGACATCATTTGATGAGGATTCAAAAAAAGATTGAAGTTCAGGCACCTGTTTTTCGACAAGCGCGACCATGATCTGATCCGGATTGTTAATTCCGTCTATGATGCAGGGAAGACACTCGGATATACGCGAAAGCTCTACTACCCTTTTTTTCATCCCCTGGGAATCAAGGAACTGGCTGAATCCAAGGGCCTGCGAACAGCCTATGCCATCGCTTCCCTCCTGGAGTCCATGGAACGGGGGGTGATTGAAAACCGGCTCCAGGCCCTCCAGGGCCTTAAAGATGAAATCCTGAATACCACCGCCGGGTCCATGCCCAAGAATACGGCCAGGGTCCTCCTTCAAATCATGAAGGAACTGGTCAGGGCCAGAGGCAACGACGCCCTCCAGCTTGAACTGGCCCATAGCTTCCGTATGGCGGCCTTTGGCAAACCCAGGGTGATCCGGCGGTTGCTCAAACACTACCACCTTCTGGAAATGCCTGAAGAATGGGACCAGATTGCTTTTGACGACCATGTTCATGATGCCAATACCTCGGGCAGAAAATCTCCCACCCATCTCATCATGGATGCCTGGATCAAGGGTCTCCGCCGGCTCAGGGTGATTTATTATCATTGTATTGAACCCCGGTTTGCCACGGAATTGATCCAGGCTGCCCGAATCATGGAAATCGACCTTCGCATCGGGATTGAATTCTGGGCCCGATACCGGGACCGTTATATCTCCTTTATCTGGGTATCACGGGGCCTGCCCGATACCGAAGCCTTTCTCTGCTTTCTGGCCGAACCCCATGTGGTGTCGTTCATGGAGCAGGGCAAGACCGTTCTGAAATATCAGGAAAGATATGTCTTAAGAATCCTTGCAAGCTTTAACCGGACCTATCTGGAAGACATGTGCCGGGATCTGGACATTGATCTTCAGCCTTTGCAGACTGAAGAGTTCCTGAAGTTTGCCGTGCCGGGACTGCCTTCCATTCCCCATCTGGGAGAATATATCCATTCCCTTGCCGTGAAAGCCATGTCACAGCGCCTTAAGGATCTGAGCCAGGCCTATGAAACGGCAGACCCTGCTCAAAGGCAGAGCATGAAGGATCTGGTCGAAAGATTGAATTCCTTTTCGACCAAGGATGTTATTACCAGCTATTTAACTCCCTTGAAACACCCGGAAGTGCCCCATCCGTTTTCCCTCAGTATTGATGCCGATATACCCGATCGCCTCAAACTGGATTTTAAAGCACTGCTTTTTGAGGTCAGGAAACTTCGCCATGATTTCAGGATTACCTTGAAACTCGGCAATCTGAAGCCTGAAGATGTGATTGAAATCCTGTATGACGGAGAGGGATATGTGAACCGGCTCGAAATCATCAATTTAAAAGATTTTGTATCCGATGATCCTGCCTTCCTTTTTTCCATCAATGTCCTCCAGAAATCCATTAATTCCGGAAGCCTCCTAAAACTCAAACGGGTGGTCCGGCAGATCATCCTGTCCGTAGAAAAAACCGATTATCCGGACAAAGAGGACCGGTTGAAAAAATTGCTCGATATTCTCCATGACATTGATGCCTTAAAAGACATGTACACCATCCGGCCCCTTAAATCCAGGATCGGCAGTGATTCAACCGGAAAGGCCCATCAGACTTACGGCATGGGATTCTGCATTATCCCCACCCTTCCTGCAAGAGCCCGGGCGGAAATCCGTAAGAATATGGTGGATCGCCTGATATTGCCCGCCAATATGAATGTCAGCCGACGGATGACCACCTTTGCCTTGAACGAGATCTCCCCCATTCTGAAATGGGTCATAAAAAAATTCAGCCGGCTTCCCGGTTTGGAACAGATTCTGCCGGTCAAGACAAGGGAATGGGTATTTGAATCCTTTGCCCTGGACATGAAGACCCTTGGAAATGTGGTAACCCTGAGCGGAATTCAAAAGGAAGCAAAAAACAATCTGAAACTGGACCTGTCGGAAAAAGAAAAACAAAAATCTCCTGCTTCCTGGCAAAACCTGAACACAAAACTAAAAAACTCTCTGAAAATTTTAGGGGGATTTATCCCGGCCTTTCTTTGCTTCTCTCTCACCAAAGACTGGTGGTTTCTGGCCTATTTCGGAGCTGTTATCTGGTTTTCCATTACCGGCTTTCGGGTGATTCTGCAATCGGTCCTGGGAGGAGGCGGCATCAACCGGTCTTCCCTGACCAAATGGAATGATTATGTGAGTTGGGACCGGCTGACGGATTCTCTTTTCTTTACAGGCTTTTCCGTGCCGATCCTGGATTATCTTGTCAAAACCCTGATCCTGGACCGGGCTTTCGGGGTTACCATGTCCACCAGTCCTGTCCTTCTCTATTCCGTCATGGGCCTGGCCAACGGGATTTATTTATCATCCCATAATGTCTTTCGCGGCCTTCCCAAAGGAATGATCACCGGCAATTTTTTCCGGAGCATTCTTTCCATTCCCGTGGCCATCCTTTTTAACAGCATCATCGGTGCAATTCTGATGTTTTATCATGTGCCTTTTGTTGAAAGCGTTCTTCAGAAATGGGCTGCCGTCATTTCAAAAGCCGCATCAGATATGGTGGCAGGCCTGATTGAAGGCACGGTGGACCGGTTCTCCAACCTGGACTTGAGAAAAAGGGACATTGGGAAAAAATTTTCAGACCTGTTTGAAACCTATACCAAACTTGAACTCCTGTTTCCCGAGACGGAAGAAATGAAAATCCTTGAAAAACCGGAAAACCTTTTTATCAGCAGAAATTCAGAGGTCAGGGACCTTGCCGTCATGATCATTATCAATGCCCTTGATCTTTTTTATTTCTGGATGTACCTGCCAAGGGCAAGGATGACAATGCTGGATATGCTTTCCCGGCTGACTCCCGAAGAAAAAACCCTGTTTATCCAATCCCAGAAAATCCTGGAGCATGAACAGTATATCAGCCGGCTTTTTGTGGACGGAATCCTGGGAAAAAATTTTTCAAAGCCCCTGTCATTTTATCTTACAAATTATCAGAATTACCTGTCCGGTATCCAGAAAATAGATCCATATCCTTTCCAATAAGTCATTTGTTTTTACGCAAGTCCATGTTCCATGGATTCCAAGGGCAGACAAGCTGTTAGCAAAATTAACAACCTGTTCATATCGTTTTCGATCTGTAAAAAAACCCGACATATTTATAATTCTCAACTACCTGTCAGGTGTTTTAATAACTCCTTTATTTTTAGCATGTTAAGAAGAAACAGCCGCCCTTGCTGCCTTATGGCATACCTTTTGCTGCAATACATTCGGCTCGTAAATAAAAGCGGACATTTAGAGAGAAGAATGGAAACTTTATCAGCAGAACGAAATACATTTTACCAGGAATTATCCAGAAAAATCAAAATCCTGATCCTGGTGATTTCATTTTTCCCCTTTATCCTGACCACGGGTTTTCTTTTCTACCGGTTCAACCTGACCTATACCGAAAAAATCCAGGCCGATGTCTCGGAACTGGTTCAGAAGCATACCCAGAACATCGATACGTTTTTATCGGAAAGACTGGGAAATATAAAGTATATGGCCTATCGGCTGAAGTATAATACCCAATCACCCGAATCTTTTCTAAAAACAAGTTACGAACTGTTGAAAACGGAATACCCGGATTCGTTCACCGATATCGGAATAGTTGATGGAAACGGTATACAGATTGCCTATGAAGGGCCCTTCAACCTTATAAATGCGGATTATAAAAATGCAGAATGGTTTCAAAACGCCCTACAAAAGCCCTTTTATATCAGCGATGTCTTTGCCGGGCTGAGAGGGCATCCCCATTTTATCATTGCCGTCAAGGTCGGTATCGACGGGATGGAACATATTCTCAGGGCCACCATCAATTTTGCCGGATTCAATTCCATGGTGGAAAATATTCAGATCGGAAAAACCGGTATCGCCTATATTCTCAACGCCGACGGCCGGCTTCAGACCAAGGCCGATATCCGGATCGATCCGACGATTATCGCCTCCCTGGTGGACTATAAAAACCCGGAGAGCCGGACCATTATCACGGAAAAACAGGACCCGGCCGGAAACAGATATCTCTATGCCATCTCGACACTGAAGAACATTGATTGGAGCGTGGTATTCCGCCAGGACGTGAGGGATGCCTTCAGTGAACTTCGGAAAACACAGATGCTGACCCTTATCCTTATGATGGCCGGGAGTATCGCCGTCATTGCCGTTGCCTTTACCCTGCCGAGGTATATCATAAAACTGATTTCCAGCGCAGAAACAAAAAGCGAGGCCATGAACCGGCAGGTTATTGAAAGCGGGAAACTTGCCAGCATTGGTGAACTG
>JAABTB010000185.1 GCA_011390085.1 Desulfobacula sp. | reverse complement strand
TCAATACCCGGATGACCTGGGGCGAGAGCGGTAAAATCGAGATTTCCGGTGATGTAAATCCCTTGGGTCAAACAGCAGATTTGGATATCAACCTTGAAAAAATCGATATCGAAACCCTTCAGCCCTATTTTGGTGATGCCGTCAAAATCCTTGTCACTGAAGGAAATATCAATTTAAAGGGAAAGCTTTCAATGGATATGAAACAGAAATCCGGGGAAATGCTTCGTTTTGCAGGAGAAAGCTCTGTCGCCAAATTTTCAAGCTTTGATAAAACAACTAAACAAGATTTTTTCAATTTCAATTCTCTCTATTTGACAGGGCTGGAGATCTCCCTTTTTCCGGTGGAGATCAATGCCGAGGAAATCTCGCTAACGGATTTTTATTCCAAAATTATGGTGAGCGAATCCGGGGAACTCAATGTATCTTCGATTTATAATTCTGATGCGCCACAGAACAAAACCGCCGGTCCGCAGCCCGTAAAACCATCCGCTGAAAAGAAACCCAAGATCAATATTGAAAAGATCACCCTGCAAGGCGGAAATATCGCTTTTTCAGATTATCTGACCAAACCCAATTATAAGGCCGATATGAAAGAGATCGCCGGTTCCCTGACCGGGCTTTCATCGAAGGAAGAATCCCGGGCCAAGCTTCACCTGCAAGGGCTTCACGGCGCTTCCTCACCCCTTGAAATACTGGGGACGGTGAATCTTCTGGCGGAAAAGAAATTTGCCGAAATCAATGTGTCATTTAAAGATATTGAGCTGTCCAATTTCACCCCTTATGCATCCAAGTATCTGGGGTATAAGATTGAAAAGGGAAAGCTTATTCTGGATCTGAAATACCTGATTGACGGCAATGTTTTAAAGTCTGAAAATCGTGCCCGGTTTGATAATTTCGAGCTGGGCGAAAAGGTGGACAGTGAACATGCCACCTCCCTGCCCGTTGGCCTTGCCATCTCTCTTTTGAAAAACAGGGCCGGTCAGATCGATCTTGACCTGCCCGTGGAAGGCAGGCTGGATGATCCTGAATTCAAACTGGGGGCGATTATTCTGAAAATGATGGCTAATATGATCCTGAAAGTCATCACTTCTCCTTTTTCCATTCTCGGCTCCCTGTTCGGGGGAGGGGAGGAACTGAGTTTTGTTGAATTTGAATTCGGGGAGGGCCGGATCAAGGAAAGCGAGCACGAAAAAATAGACAAACTGGCTGAAATTCTGAAGGAAAAACCCTCCATCAGGCTTGAAATCCAGGGGGGTTATAATCCGATACGGGATGCTGAAGGCATTCGGGAAAAGCGGTTTGAGGATTTGTTAAAAGAAGAAAGATCTAAACAAGCATGGTATTCCCTGTCTTCACCCAAAGCCGTTACCGAACCCCTCACCCCGGAAGAAAAAGAAAAATATATTGAAAAGGTTTATGATCGGGCGGAATTCCCCAAACCCAGGGATGAAAAAGGCGGGGAAAAGAAACTGGATCTTGAAGAGAAAAAAAAGCTTTTGATCACTCATATCACTGTGGATGAAAATGACCTTCGGTATTTGGCCTTAACAAGGGCGGAAAATACAAAAGCCTATATCCTTTCCACAGGAAAGGTTGAAAAGGAAAGGATATTTTTGCTGGAACCCTCGGCAGTCAAAAAAGAAGAAACCGACCTGACCGGCAGGGTGAATTTTTCATTAAAATAAGAACAGGGAGGGCAGAACCATGGAGGGCAAACCGTTGCAAAGTGTATTTTTCCATTTCCGGTTTAAATTCTTGGCGATTACCACCATCGCTTTTCTGATGTACATGATTTTAAGCGGGGCCAGGGAATTTGATGAATTCGCCAAGAGTCCCGAGTTTCAAATGCTGGGTCCTTTTTTGCTGTTTGCCATGGTCCTGTTTTTTATTTTCAGGAAATTTCCCATCAAATGTCCTCACTGTCATAAGATCCTGCCGACCCAAAAAAACTGGCACTGCCCCGAATGCGGGCAAGTGCAAGGCAAGGACCGGTATTTAATGGACAAATGTCTTCATTGCAAACAGGTCCCGGCAACTTCCTTCTGCGATCACTGCAAAGAAGAATTCAGACTCTGAAATAAATTTAGTGGGTTCGTCCTTGATGATATCAGGGTAGTTGGCCAGTATTCCGTCAAGATCAATGTCTTCTTCTCAAGCTCAACCAGAATGAAAAGGGAAGCTCCCACCCTCAGGGGGCGGGAGCTTGGATATTAAAATTCTCCTGAAGCCGTTGCCTTGATGGAAGTAGCGGCAAGCTCTTTGCCGGTTTTGTCTTTTACAATCGCTTTTAAAACAAGGTCTGCATCTTTGAGAGTGACTTTTATTTTCCATTTGCCGTTTTTTTCAATGGGGATGGGTCCATGGAGAACATCAAGCACCAGAACTTCAACGGTCAGTCCCTGTTCGACGATTTCCGCCTTGCTGAATCCTTTGACCTTGCCTTTGACGGCCCGTTCAACGGGAAAGGAATCCGGATAAATCGAAATCACACCGCCGTCATCCACTGACACAAATTCAACAGTTTTGTCTGCTGCAAAGGAGTTTTGCAACATCACCACTAGAATCAGCCCCACCAGCCATAAGAAAATAGCACCTGTTTTTCGTTTCATACCGAATCTCCTTTTTTTTAGATTAATATAAGCTTTCCTATTAGATATTCCCTGTGAATTCAAGACCGAGTTTTTGTTGGAGTTTTTCAATCAACCTGAAAATTTCTTTTAAAAGGATATGATCAATGGAGGAAAGGTTCCGGGGATTGATAAAATTATCCGGTTTTTTTTGTTCATCCATGATGGTGGTAATCTGTCGCATAAATCGAAGCTGCATCAGATAATTATAGCCCCGGACGATATCCATATATTCCTTTCCGGTCAGGGCATGGCGGGTATATAGCCTGAACAGGCGGGTCAGGGTGTTGGTTTGTGAAATCCCATTCTTGAGGGCGTAGATTCTTGAAAAGTCAATAATGGGCAGCATGGCGCTCTTCAAGTCCAGATATCCTTTTTCATCTCCCTCGGTTTCAACCAGAAGTTTACCAAACATGCCGATGGGCGGTTTGTAATAGAGGGCGTTTTCCGTAAGGTGCCGTAAAAAACCGGGCCAGCCGTTTATGGTATGCAAAAGAAAATGTTTTAATTCATCGGCGAGAAGGGTATCACCAAAGGTTCCCCGGAAATCAAAAAAGATACTGGAATAAAGAAGATTCTCCGGGTTTGATGTTCTGATCCAGGTATTGAAATAGGTTTTCCACTGGGACAGAGGCTGACACCATTTCGGGTTTTTAGCCATATTCCCGCCTTTGCAGAAACTATATCCTGCCATATCAAGCTGGTCGCAGATCAAAACAGCAAGGCCGTCAAAATAGGCTTTTGCATTTTCCGGATCGTTTGTATCTTCGAAAACAATGGCATTGTCCTGGTCTGATATCAGGGTCTGCTCTTCCCGGCCTTCGGATCCCATGGTCAGAAAGGCGAACCGGCAGGGAGGGGATCCGGCTTTTTCCAGGGAAAAACGGATGATTCTGTCGATGACGGCATCTGAACATGCAGAGATGAGCCGGGTGATGTATTCCGGGTTTGCCCCGTTTCTCAGAGGGTCAAAAAGCATTTTTTCAAGCTTTGAATGAATGTTTTCGATTTCTTTTATGGAGCGGGCGGACATGGCGGTTTTTATCAACAGATAAGCGGATTCCGTCTGGGCTGAAATGAGATCTTTCTGGCTGATGATTCCTGTGATATCACCGGACCGGCTGTAAACCGCAATATGCCGTTTGTCATGGCTGTGCATGGTTAAAAAGGCTTCAAAAACCTGGGCATCGGCGGAAATGGAAATCAAGGGAGAGGACATGACCGCAGATATGGGTTCCGACGGGTCATGCCGGCCCGTCACCACCTTGTGTTTCAAATCCGCATCCGTGACGATTCCCTCGATGGTTTGCTCGTTGTTTTTGATCAGGATGGCGCTGGCATTGTTCCGGCTCATTTTAACGGCAGCCTCTTCTATGGGGGTTTCCCTGGAGCAGGTGGAAATATTGGGTTTGAAAACCGAAGATATGGGCCGGTTGAAAAAAGGCAGACTGAATTCCTTATCCCGGATCTGCCTGGCCATGATTCCGGCAAAGGCCTTATTCAGCATGCATTTTCCGAATTCAGCGGCAAAATGGTCCTGGAATACGGGATAATTCCGGCACAGGCCCAGGAATATATCCGCATCCAGGGTAACAAACACGGAATCTTCCAGAACCTCCAGGGACCGGATGGAAATCCCCTCATTAAAGAGGATGGAAATTCCTCCGAAATTGTCCCCCGGATTCAGCTCTCCATTCAGGATTTTTATATGGTGGTCTTCAAAATAATAATGCCCTATACCCTTGGACAGAATATAAAGTTTTTCAACCCGGGTCAGCTCCTGCTCCAGAAGAATCGTATGCTTTGAATATTGTTCATAGGAGAAGGCATTGAATACAGCCTTCTCCTCTGTTTTGGGAAGAACAGAGAAGGGGAAAAGCCGTGATTTTTTTTGAAATAAACTCATATCCGTGATTCTCACTCGTTCAGGGTTCGAATACCTTCCGGGAAGGCAAAAAGGCCTGGTCTGAAAAGGGATAATAGACGATTTCATGGAAACCGAACAGTTTTGCAATTAAAGAAACCGGAAAACTTCGGACCCTCCTGTTGAAATAGGAAACTTCGTAATTGTATTTTTCTTTGGCGACATAGAGGTTGTCCTGGGCCTTGAAAAATTTCTGCCTCAGGGCTTCGGTCTCTGCCGGGTTATTAGGGCCGGAAACAGCTTTTAACCGGACGAAAATGTCTTTGATCTGCATTGTCAGACCGGTTTGAGAGTTTTCAAATTCCTTGGTCATTTTTTCCTCAAGGGGGCGTTTCTGCTGAAGGACGTCCATCAGAAGGGCATTGGCTTTTTCCAGGGGGTGACCCATGGGGGGCGGAATGTCCGGATTCACCCTTTCCAAGAAACCGGAAAGCGCGGGCAATAATAACATCCTTTCCCGGCAGGATTCCATAAGGGCTGTTTTTGAATCTTCAATGCGGTTCTGGGATCTGTAAAAACTGGTGTATCCGCCGAAAATGACACAGAACAGGACAATGGCTGTTGCGATGGAAGCAAGTGCGAAGGCGCTCAGAGAGGAATTTTGCATGGGAATCTCCTTCATTATAGGATTAATTTCCAATCAGGTAGCATTTTACTGGTTTTCAGATCAATGATAATCTTCATTAATATTTCAATCGCGCATAATAGGATTTTTTGGATGCTTTGACGGCATCCCCTAAGGTCAGGACCCCGTTGCTGTTCAAAAGGGGGATCAGTTTTAAAAATATTTCCGCAGTGGCAATGGCATCCCCTAATGCGGTATGCCGGCCGATGATATTAACCCCC
>JAABTB010000184.1 GCA_011390085.1 Desulfobacula sp. | reverse complement strand
CCCTGAAAAAATATTCTAATTCCTGAGGCAAACCTTATGAATGAATGTATGTCTATTCTCAATACCGGCCTTCGGGGTATTGACGTGGCCAGCTCGAAAATCTGTGATGTGCGGGGCAAAGAAGGAAAACTGATTTACAGGGGTTTTCTGGTTCAGGACCTTGCAAAAAACGCCGGTTTTGAAGAAGTGAGCTTTCTTTTATTGTATGAACGGCTTCCCAATAAAGAAGAACTTTTGGACTTCACCCAAAGCCTGAAACAAAAAAGACGCATCCCGGATAATATATTTACGGTTTTAAAGGCCCTGCCGCCGACAATGAATCCCATGGATGTTCTTCAGACAGCGACCCCCCTTCTGATCCAGAATGATAAAACCGTTGGCGAACCGGGCATTGAAAATACCCTTTACAGCGCCGAAAACCTGATCGCCGGGCTGGCAATCATTACTGCGGCCTGGGACCGGATCAGAAACAACAGGGAAATTGTTCCGCCCCATGATGATCTGAGCCATGCCGCCAATTTTCTATATATGCTCACCGGCGACATTCCTGATCCTGAAACCGCCCGCTTCTATGACACCAGCCTTGTGCTGCATGCCGAGCATTCCTTTAACGCCTCCACCTTCACGGCAAGGCAGGTGGCCTCCACCCGGGCTCATATTTATGCAGCGGTGTCCGCGGCCATCGGGTCCCTTTCCGGTGCCCTTCATGGCGGAGCCAATGTCCGGGTCATGCAGATGCTGAAGGAAATCGGGTCAAAGGACCATATCGATGCCTATATCAACCGTGCGCTGGACTCGGGAGATCTCATCATGGGGCTCGGCCATGCCGTATATGAGACCGATGACCCAAGAGCCCTGATCCTGGGCCCCATGAGCAAAAGAATGGGAGAGATCGCCGGGCAACCCCTCTGGTATGATCTGTCAAGAGAGCTTGAAATTAAGGCAAAGGCCGCCTTTAAAGCCAAAAAACAGCGGGAAATCTATTGTAACGTGGATTTTTACAGCGCCTCTCTTTTTTACGCCATGGGAATTGCCATGGACCTTTTCTCCCCGATCTTTGCCGTTTCAAGGATCAGCGGGTGGTCGGCCCATGTGATTGAGGAACAATTTGCCATGGCTGCTCCCAAGCCGTCGCTCTACCGGCCGGGAGCAACCTATGTGGGCAATTATTGCGGGCCTGATGAATGCGCGTTTGTGGATCTGGATAAACGTTAACCCAAAAAGGAAATTTTAATCATGAAAGTCTGGCAATGCTCTGTTTGCAAATATATTCACCGGGGGGAGGAACCCCCTGAAAAATGCCCTGTCTGCGGTGTGGACAAAAGCAAATTTATAGAAATTGATGAATCCATGATACCGGCGCGGCCCGTTCGAAAGGACGTCGTAAAAGAGGCAGGCCCCGCTTCCACCTCTGTGAAAGCCGCCCCCGAACCTCCGAAAAAACAACCGCCCCTTGAAACCGGTTTTGAAAAAATCAAATCCCTGGCCCTGAAGCACCACGCCCACCCGGTTTCCGTGCACACGCCCAACGGTATCCTGCCTGTTGCCGTGGTCCTTTGGATCCTGGCCTGGATATTCGATTCCGAGCTTTTGGCCAAAGCTGCCATGATCAATATGATCTTTGTGGTGCTGGCCTTTCCGGTGGTCATCTTAACAGGGATTCTGGAATGGCAAAAAAAATATCGGGGTGCGCTCACCCCCCTGTTTAAAATTAAGATTCTGGCTGCAGCCCTGACCACGGTTTCCTGTGTGATCAGCCTGATCTGGTATCTTGCCGATCCTGAAATTCTGTCAGGCTCTAAAGCCTTTGTCTTCATCCTGGTCAATATCGTCATGGTGGCGGCAGCCGGTGTAGCCGGATTTATCGGCGGAAAACTCGTGTTCAAGGATTAAATTTCAAGAATCAGACCCACCGGACAATGATCCGACCCCTGGACCTCATTTTCGATAAAGGCTTCTTTTATTATGCCTTTATCGATAAGGTCCCGGGTTACAAAAAAATAATCAATACGCCAACCGGCATTGTTTTTCCGGGCATTGAACCTATAGGACCACCACGAATATTTGACCGTATCCGGATAAAAATACCGGAATGTATCCACATACCCATCCTCCACCATCCGGTCCAGAACATCCCTTTCGATCCTTAAAAACCCGGAGAATTTTGAATTGGGACCCGGATGCTTTAAATCGATCTCATTGTGGGCGGTATTAAAATCCCCGGTGATAATGAGACTTTTGCCCTGGCTGCGCAAGGTATCGGCATGGGCAAGAAGCCAATCATAAAAATCCAGCTTATATTTCAGGCGGTCATCACTCATCTGGCCATTGGGAAAATACACATTAAACAGGGTAAAGTCTTGATAATCCATTTGGATGACCCGGCCTTCGCCGTCAAATTCAGGCCTGCCGAATGATGTCGTGACGTTTAACGGCGCTGTTTTTGAATAGGCAGCCACGCCGCTGTATCCTTTTTTCAGGGTAGAATAGGACCAGAAGGAATCATAGAGCGGCAAAGCAATCATCTCTTCGGTCCGCTGGTCCTCCTGAAGCTTTGTTTCCTGTAACAGGAGGATATCGGCATCCAGATTCCGTATGGTTTTTGTAAACTCCTTATTCATGATGGCCCTGAGTCCGTTCACATTCCAGGAAATGATTTTTAATTGTGTTTTATCCGGCATAACTGTTCCTATTTTTGTCTCATGATACACCTGTGTCCCGGCGGACTGTCCCGACTTCAGGCCTTTTTCAGGATAATCCGGGCATCGGCGATGATGCACCGGTCTTTTGTGCAGATAACGGGGTTCAGGTCCAAAGAGTCCATATCCTTTTCCAGCGCCATGATGAGGTGGGAGAACCGCACCAGGGTATTGGTTAGAACCTCCATGTTCACTCCGTCCCTTCCCCGGTATCCGGATAAAAGGGCCTTGGCCTTCAGGGAGTCTACCATGGAAAACACATCTCCGGGCTTCAGCGGCGCCATGCGGATGGCGGTATCATTATAAATTTCAACGGAAGTTCCGCCAATGCCAAGGACCACCACCGGGCCGAACTGGAAATCATTTTTTGCACCGACGATCAGCTCAAGGCCCTGAACCATTTCTTCGACCAGGACGGCTTCGCAGCCCTCCAGGCCTTGAAGCCTTTCCATCTCTTTTTTCAGACGACGGCTTGTGGTGATCCCGGTCACCACAGCCTGGTATTCGGTTTTATGAAGAATTTTCCTTGAAACCGCCTTGGCCACCACCGGGCCCTTTATTTTCTTTAAAAACTGTTCCGCTTTTTCAAAGGAATTGGTGAGTACAAACTCCGGGATATCCAGGCCCTGGGCTTTCATGATCGCCTTTGCAGACGGCTCCAGAACCCATCCCAAATCCTTATGGGCATCAATGAGGGTTCTGATTTTTTTCTTCAGCATGGTCTGCACCTCTTCAATGCCTTTGCCATAAGGACAGCCCCATCCACAGAGGAGGCCACCGGGATATCGTTGAGTTCAAAGCCTTCGATAATGATCCTGTATTTTTCCTCATTGGGAACATAGGCAATCATGGGTTTGTCCTCATTTCTAGCCACCTGGCTGAGCTTTGCCCCGATATCAGCGGAAACGCCGGGCGAATAAGGAATGAGCAGGGCCAGAAGACATTCAATCCCCTTATCCCTGGCAAGATGGGTGGCTGCCGTCACAATATCATTGTCCACCGAACTTCCGGTCAGATCCAGGGGATTGCCCAGCGAAATGATATTCCGGATTTCCGGGGAGACCTTTTCCCGGATGGTCTCCATGGTCCTGGGGTCCAACCGGGGAACAGTCATGCCGTGAAGCTCGCAGGCGTCCACGGCAATGACGCCGTGCCCGCCGCTGAGGGACAGCACCCCGATATTGCCTTGAATTCCTTTCTGAAAACAGCTCAGAGCTTCGCAAAAAGAGGTGAGTTCATATTCATTGTCAGCCTCGGCCACGCAATGCTGTTTCATGATGTCGGAAAAGACCCGGTAGTCTCCGGCCAGGGATGCAGTATGGCTGGAAACGGCTTCCATTCCTTTTTTGCTTTTCCCGGCCTTGAGGATGACAACGGGTTTGCCGCATTGTTCAGCCTTTTGAATAAAAAGACGGCCTTCCCCTTTTTCAAACCCTTCCACGTAAAAGGCGATGACTTTTGTTTCAATGTCCCCGGCAAACCAGTCCAGCATATCGGTTTCACGGAGAAAGGCTTTATTGCCGATGCTGACCGCCAGCGATACGCCGATGCCCTGGCCTGCAAATTTCACCATCTGGTCCACCAGGACCCCGCCGCTCTGGCTGATAAATCCAACATTGCCTTTTTTAGGCCGGATGATTCTCTCTCCGGGAAGAAAAAACGTATCCACGTGATCCGGCGCATAAATTCCAAGGCAATTGGGACCCACAAAAGGAAAATCGGCCGCCCGTGCCATATCCGTCAACCGTTGCTGTAAGACCACATTACCGGCCTCGGCAAATCCGCCGGAAACGATGACGGCGCCCTTGACCCCCTTTTGTATACAGTCCTCCATCACCTTTGGCACAAATTCGGCGCGAACGGCAATGACGGCCATATCAATGCTTTCTTCAATATCGGCAATGCTCCGGTACAATTTTTCGCGGTGAAGCATTCCGCCTTTGGGGTTTACAGGAAAAGTCTTTACAGGATACCTCAGATTATTTTTCGTATAGATCACATTGGCCGGATGATTGTCCTGGGATGTGGAAACACCGATAACAGCCATGGTTGACGGCTTGAAAAGATATTTCAGCTCCATTTTCCTTCCTTTGTCGGGATTGATAAAATGATGCGCTTAAAACCGAACCACAATGTCATCATACCCTTTTCGCCATTTGGGAGCGGAAAGGGTTTTGGTTTCGTCAAAATATCCAAAAGCAATGAGCAGGGGAATATAAAAATTTTCCGGTATATTGAATTCAGCCATGACCTTGTCGTGATCAAATCCATCCATGGGATGGCTTTCGATACCAAGGCTTTTGGCGGCGAACATCAGGGCCATGGCAAAAAAACCGGTGTTTTTGCAGGAAAAGGCCTGAATGGTTCGTTCACTTTTCCCATACAGTTTTGTCCTTGCCTTCTGAAACCAGTCCCTCTGTTTTTCCGTCATGGTTCCGGCCTTGATGTTTTCCCGGAATACCCGCTCAACGGTTTGATGTCCTTCAAAAAAACCGTGGTTGTCAGCCAGGACGATCATGGTGACCGGTGCCGTGCTTACTTTTTCCTGGTTCATGGCGCATTTCTGGAGCCTCAGTTTGTCTTCCTTGTCCGTTAATATGATGAGGTTCCATGGCTGAAGATTAAAAGAAGAAGGGGCTTTGGCGGCCATTTCCACCATCTTTTTCACCAAAGAGGGGTCAATGGGCTTGTCAGGGTTA
>JAABTB010000183.1 GCA_011390085.1 Desulfobacula sp. | reverse complement strand
CTGGCCGGGCCGGTTTACGGATGTGGTCATGACGCTGGCCTCCCTGAAAAACGCTGTCACCGTTCCCGCCAATGCCGTCCAGACCGGCCAGCAGGGCCAGTTCGTATACATCGTTAAACCGGACAAGACCGTTGAGGTCCGCCCCGTCACCGTGGGCCCGGCCATGGGAGAGGAAATTGTGATCGAAAACGGATTGGCCTCCGGGGAAACCATTGTGGTAGATGGTCAGTTGCGGCTTACTCCCGGCGCCGTCATAGAAGCAAAGAATCCGTCAGGCCAAGGGGAACAAAAGCCATGAACATTGCGGAGCTTTTTATCCGCCGGCCCATCATGACCTCCCTGATCATGACGGCCATCCTCATTTTCGGTGTCGTCTCCTACCAGTTGCTTCCGGTGAATGACCTGCCCAATGTGGATTTCCCGACCATCCAGGTGAATGCCTCCCTGTCCGGCGCCAATCCCGATACCATGGCCTCGGCCGTTGCTATTCCCTTGGAGAACCAGTTGTCCACCATTGCCGGTGTGGATTCCATGACCTCCAGCAGCGGCATCGGCTCCACCAGCATCACCCTCCAGTTTGCCCTGGACCGGGATATTGATGCGGCGGCCCAGGATGTCCAGGCCGCCATCTCCCTAGCCACCCGCCAGTTGCCCGACGACATGACCACGCCCCCGTCCTTCAGAAAGGTCAATCCCGCGGACCAGCCCATCCTTTTTTTGGCCCTCAGCTCCCCGACCCTGCCCCTGTCCACGGTGGATGAATATGCCCAGACCCTCATTGCCAGGCGGATCTCCACCATCAGCGGGGTGGCCCAGGTCAATATCTACGGGTCCCAGAAATTCGCCGTCCGGGTCCAATTGGACCCCAAGGCCCTGGCCTCCCGGAAGATCGGTATTGACGAGGTGGCCGCAGCCATCAACAATGCCAATGTCAATCTTCCCACCGGCGTCATCGACGGGGCAAAGCAGGCCTTTACCATTGAATCCAAAGGCCAGTTGTTTAAGGCTGCCGAATACCGGGATATCATAGTGGCCTATAGGGACGGTTCCCCGGTCCGACTCCAGGAACTGGGGCAGGTGATCGACAGTGTGGAAAACAACCGGAGCGCAGGCTGGTACAACAATACCCGGGCCATTGTCCTGGCCATCCAGCGCCAGCCGGGAACCAATACCATTGAGGTGGTCGATAATGTGAAAAAATTTTTACCCTCGTTCCGGGACCAGATCCCGGCCTCGGTGGAGCTGCATGTGCTCTTCGACCGTTCCCAGCTCATCCGGGAATCCATGCACGACGTCAAATTCACTCTGATTCTGACCATCGGCCTCGTTATCCTGGTGATCTTCCTTTTTCTCCGGAACCTTTCCGCCACCATTATTCCCTCTCTGGCCGTACCGCTTTCCATTGTCGGAACCTTTTCCGTCATGATGGTGATGGGCTTTTCCCTGAACAATATCTCCATGATGGCGCTGACCCTGTCCGTGGGTTTTGTGGTGGATGACGCCATTGTCATGCTGGAAAATATTGTCCGCCACATGGAAAAGGGGGAAACCGCCATGGAAGCAGCCTTTAAAGGATCAAGGGAGATCGGATTCACCATCATTTCAATGACCGTCTCCCTGGTGGCGGTTTTTATTCCGGTGCTGTTCATGGGGGGGATTCTCGGCCGGCTCCTTCACGAATTCGCGGTCACCATCAGCGCGGCCATCCTGGTGTCCGGTCTGGTGTCCCTGACCCTCACCCCCATGCTCTGTTCCCGATTTTTAAAACCGCCAAAGACGTCTGAGCACGGCAGGCTGTATCTTCTCTTTGAGCGTTTCTTTGACGGCGTGCGCCGGCTATATGAACGATCCCTGAGACAGGTCCTGAACTATCGAAGAACCACCCTTGCCGTTATCTTTCTCATCACCTTTGTCACGGGCTGGCTGTTTACCATTATCCCCACGGGATTTTTACCGGTCGAGGATACGGGAAGGCTCAACGGAAGCACTGAAATGGCCCAGGGGACTTCTTTTGAGGAAATGAAACGCCATCAGGAATCGGTTTCCGCTATTGTTGCGGCAGATCCCAATATTGACGGGTTCATGTCCTCCATTGGAAAAGGCGGGGGCCGCTTGTTTCTCCGCCTCAAACCCCGGGAGGAGCGGGCGCTTTCGGCGGAAGAGATTCTTCAGGAATTTCGGGTCAAGCTTTCCAAGGTTCCGGGGGTTCAAACCTTTCTGAGAAATATTCCTTCCATCCAGATCGGGGGCATGTTTACCAAAAGTCTGTACCAGTTTACCCTCCAGGGCCAGGATATGGATGAACTGTACGGCGCGGCTGAAGAACTCCAGGGAAAACTGAAGGATTTGCCCGAACTGCAGGATGTGACCAGTGATCTTTTGATCCGGAATCCCCAGGTCCAGGTGGAGATCAACCGGGACAAGGCCTCAGCCCTGGGCCTTTCCGTCATGCAGGTCGAAAATGCCCTGTCCTATGCCTACAGCTCCCGCCAGGTATCATCCATCTATGCCCCCACCAACCAGTACCAGGTGATTCTTGAACTGGACCCCAAATACCAGGGGGATCCGGCAGCCCTGAGCATGCTCTATATCCGGGCAAAATCCGGTCAACTCATTCCTCTGGATACCATTGCCGCCCTGAGCAAAACCATCGGCCCCCTGACGGTGAACCACCTGGGACAGCTCCCGGCCGTGACGATTTCTTTTAACCTGAGGCCGGGCGTGGCTCTCGGAGATGCCATGGTCCTGATCCGGTCTTTGTCGACAGAGGTCCTGCCGGCTACGGTGAGCACCAGTTTCCAGGGCACGGCCCAGGCCTTCCAGTCCTCCTTTGCGGGTTCCCAGATTCTTCTGCTTCTTGCCGTCTTTGTCATCTATATTGTCCTTGGCGTACTCTATGAAAGCTATATCCATCCCATCACCATCCTCTCCGGTCTTCCGGCAGCGGGTTTCGGGGCACTGATCACCCTCATGATCTTCGGCAGCGACCTCAACCTATACGGCTTTGTCGGCATCATCATGCTCATCGGCATTGTCAAAAAGAACGCCATCATGATGATCGATTTCGCCCTGGAAGCCGAACGAAAAGAGGGAAAGGCTCCCATTGACGCCATTTTCGAGGGAGCCGTGGTACGGTTCAGGCCCATTATGATGACCACCATGTCGGCCCTCATGGGCACCCTTCCCATTGCCCTGGGCTTCGGAGCCGGGGGAGAATCCCGTCAGCCCCTGGGCCTGGCCGTTGTGGGCGGGCTCCTGTCTTCCCAGCTCCTGACCCTGTATATCACGCCTGTTGTCTATTATTATATGGATGTTCTTTTGAACTGGGTGAGACCCAGGAAAGACAGGCAAACGATTTCAGCAAAATGAACTTTCTTTTTCCCGGCTGGTCGGGTCAAATCATACAATTCTTTTCTTGGTTGATGGTATCAAGATCAAGCTCAGTAACCGTTCTGTTTCTTCCATTTTTTTTTGCCCGGTACATGGCGTCATCCGCCCGCTTAATGACCGCCTCAATAGATTCATTGCTCTTATACAATGCAATGCCTAAGGATATGGTTATATTTCCGATTGGTTTGCCTGTATCTTTAATCCTTAATTTCATTTTCGAAAGGCTTGAACGGATTTGCTCTGCCAGTATATACGCGCCCTCAAGTGAGGTTGCCGGAAGCGCCAGAATGATTTCTTCTCCGCCAAACCGGGCCACGATATCCTTACCCTTAATAGAATCTTTTAATAATTTACCGAGCATCTTTAAAACACTGTCACCAATAAGATGGCCATAGGTATCATTCACTTTTTTAAAATGGTCAATGTCAAGCATAATGATGGATAAAGGCTCAGGGACCTTTTTTATATTTTCTATGGTTTCGGATATCGCCGCTTCAAATCCTCGCCGGTTTAAAAGACCGGTCAACATGTCGGTCTTGGCTGCCTGCTTTATCCATTCAAGTTCTTTACTCAGTACCTTGACTTCGGATATTGTGGAGTCAAGCCGGTTTTTAAGAGTTTTGCCGGAATCAAACATTGATTTTGTTTCCAAAACAATCCGTTTCGTAATCCCGGTTATGGCATCCAGGGATTTTGCCTGGCTCAGTTCTATGGCACAGGTCTCCAGTGCATTGCCCTGGGCGTTAATTTCGTCACCTGAATTGCCTATGTGCGTGATCATCTCCACCAATATATTTTGAAATTCTTTGATTTTTTTTTCAGCAAGCACTATCTGCCTATCGGCTAAGTGGTTTCTAATCAGATCGATAATGATATCATTGGTAAGAGTTTGTTTTTCCTTAAGGACCAACTCGACATCCTTGATCAACTGCTCATTTCGCCCGGTGGCATATTCATACCATAACAAATAAGAGTTGGGGTTATAGGCAAGTTTATGTTTGGAGATATTCTGAAGAGTCATTCTGAGATAATTCCCTGATTCTTCGATGGATTCTGGATATGTATTGTTTATCATCCTTAACCTGCTTTAAATATTATTCTATTTTATCAAGTTGTTGTCTTACGATCAGGCCAAGTTCTTCAATCGTGAATGGTTTTTCAATAAATATCTCCTTATAGTGAAGAATCTCGAAAACATCATCGTTAATAATTTTATCCCCGGCATAGCCGGACATAAATACAACTTTTAGCTCCGGTTTTAGTTTTAACAGCTTTTTAGCCATCTCTGGCCCATTTATTAGAGGCATGACAACATCTGATAACAATAGGTGGATTGTAGCTTGGTGGGATTTAAAAATTTCGACCGCGTTCTGTGAAGAATCAGCCTCAAGAAGATGATAACCTAATGTTTTGAGCATCTCCACAATCGTCCTTCGAGTAGATTCATTGTCATCTACAACCAGAATTGTTTCTGTGCCGCCGATTTCATTTAAGTTCCGTCTTTTTGAAAGGAGTTGGTTTAATTCAGTATATTTTTTGCGAAGTGTTTTAAGTTCTGATATCAATTCATCTCTCGTTTTCTCTTCATCTTTCATATATGAGTCTCCAAATTGTATTTCTAAAACACTATTGTCCAAAACGGATTTTAGGAAAAAATAATTGTAGGGATTCTCCTTAACGGGTTATGGTTATTGCAACTATCACAGACCTTTTCAAAAATCAACAATACTGAAACGATTATAGATCTTTAAGATACTCAACAATTCATATTTTTTCAGAAGATAATACATTCCGGTTTATTGAATGGCAACCAAAATATGTAGTGGTGTCGGTCCAAATGCCAAAATTCAACTCAATATATTTATCAGAAATCCAGGGTCCTGAACCTGAAATTCCATCCTGACCGTCGGCGAATAAAATGAAAAGGGGTTCCATGCCCGAGTCATGCCCGGGCACGGAACCCCTGGGAGGAGAAAATTTCTAGAGTTTTTTCTGAACATCCCAGACCTGATCTGCGGCAGGCAATACCGGGATGTATTCGAACCATTGATGGGTTTTCATGTGTTCC
>JAABTB010000182.1 GCA_011390085.1 Desulfobacula sp. | reverse complement strand
GTTTTTTTAAAAAAATCAATTATCGAATCAAATTTAATCCTTTTCATCCATTATGCTATTAGCAAAGATGGCTTTTGTTGTCTACATTTTTTTTAGACATGGTTTCCCAAATTTAGAATTGCTGGTGAAATATCCGCAATCACATCATTGACCCCCAGGGAGGTGACGGCCACGTCAAACACGTCCGGGGCCAGGGCCTCCAGGTATTCCAGGGTTTTTTTCGTGGTGACGCCGGTTTTGGCCTTGAGGGTCCATTTCACCCGGTAATCCGGCCCGAAACAGGCCAGGATCTGCCCGCGGCCAGGGAATGGTCCTGATGGTCCACCCCCACGCCGGCCGCTGCCGAATCTCCCAGGATCAGAAGCCGGATCTGTTTTCCCCCGTCCCCCTGGACGCCCTTTCTCGGCCCCTTGGCCTCGGGCAGCCGGGGGTGTTTTTCTTTACCTGTCTTCCCTGAACCACAAGGATTGGAGCAAGAATTATTTTCAGGATGGAAAGCAGCATGACCTTTATTATTGACGGACCTGTTTATTGATATTTCAAGATTTCAAAACAGAAAAATTCTATTTTTAACAAGCAATTAATGCTTAACCTACTCCAACCAAAAAACCGAATTTTGATTTGCTGTTTATCAATATGTCAAATGGCATAAATATTGTCAACGCAAACCATTGAGAGGCTAATGGGAAATAGCCCTCCATTCAAAGCTGACTTGGTTCCATTCAGCTTGAGGGCCAAAAGCGATACTTTTATTGACAGAGTGTAGTCAAGTGGCTACAATATTGGCATGATTGAAATCCGTAAAACTGAAGTTTTTGTGCAATGGCTTGACGGTTTAAATGACATTCGGGCGCGTGCCCGAATTCTTCTCCGGATCGAAAGATTGTCCATAGGAAATCCGGGAGATGTCAAGCCGGTCAGAGAAGGTGTGTCAGAATTGCGGATTGATTATGGACCCGGCTATCGGGTGTATTTTAAAAAAATAGGACAACAGGTGGTCATATTGCTGGCCGGTGGAGATAAAAGCAGCCAGGCCAGGGACATCAAAGCCGCTTTGCGCCTGTCACGCAATTTATAGGAGGATATCATGGTAAAAACAAAAACAACTCGATATGATGTGGCTGAACATCTTCGTACTCCGGAGGAAATGGCTGCTTATCTGGAAGCCTGCCTTGAGGAAGCCAATGGTGATGTTGCCTTTATTGCAAAAGCCTTGGGAGATATTGCCCGTGCCAAAGGCATGTCGCAGGTGGCGCGGGATGCAGGGCTATCCCGTGAAAGCCTTTACAAGGCGCTTTCCGGAGAACGAAGTCCGGGTTTTGACACCATACTGAGAGTGATAGGCGCACTTGGATTGAAATTGCATGCAGGAGTGGTTCAGGCCAATCCCTGAATTCCCGGGCAACTATTTTTTAAAAAATAGTTGCCCTTTATGCTTCCTCTGTGTTCACATAGGCTTTCATCCCTCATTTAAATCCCCATCCATTCCATATATAGTTCCCCTTATTCTATGGCAATGCCGGCCCGGTAGCCGCTGTGGACGGCGTCAAAGGCCGTGGCCACCCGCTGGGCGTCACCGATGAGGTCAAAGGGGATGCCGGTATTTTTTAAGAGAGATACCAATTGGGTATCGGGTTTTGACCCGGCGGCCAGGACAACTGTGTCGGCCTTGATCTGCTGAATTTGTCCTCCCTGTTCCACCTCAAGGCCTTCCGGTGTAATCTGGATCACCTTTGTACCGGCAAGGCTCTGGATACCGAACCTTCCCAGGTCCTGCATCATGCCCCATTTGGTGGATTTGCCGATATCCTTGCCGATCTTGTCCATCATTTCGATGAGGAGGATGGTCTTGCTGCCTTTTGTGGCCATTTCATAAAGGGTTTCAGGATCTTCTGCCCGGTTCACCAGGAGAAATTTCACCATATCGGCGGAGAGGGTTCCTTTCTCAGCCAGGAAAAGCGCGGTCTCCACCCCCACGGCGCCGCCGCCGATAATGGCCACCCGGGTGCCGGTGGAGGCCTTGTTTTCAAGGACATCCCAGGCATGGACCACATGGGGCAGGGAAAGGCCGGGCAGCTCCGGAACCCAGGGGGAAGAGCCGGTTGAAAGGATGATATGATCGGGCTTTTCAGCCTGGATCAGGGCTTCGTCCACCGTTTTGTTGAATACAACAGGGATTTGGCGCAGCTCCACCTGGCGGGTCAGGTCCCGGGCAAACTGGGAGAATTCCTCCCTGCCCGGAGGGGCTGCGGCCAGAAAGAGCTGACCCCCCAGGCGGCCGGTTTTTTCATAGAGGCTTACCTGATGGCCTTTGTCATGGGCGGCCAGGGCCGCGGTCATGCCTGCGGCGCCGCCTCCGATGACCATGACCTTTTTCGGAGCGGAAGTCCGGCCGGCCCGGGTCTGGTTTTCATACCCGGCCAGGGGGTTGCACAGGCATTCCACATGCTTGAGCTTGAACAGGTTGTCAAAACAGCCCTGGGCGCAGCCGATGCAGTGGACAATGTCATTTTCCCGGCCTTGCTGAGCTTTTTCAGGCAGCATGGGGTCGGCGATGAGGCTCCGGCCCATGGCCACCATGTCGGCCATATTGTTTTGGATCAGCTCCCTTGCCGTTTCCGGGTCATTGATGCGATGGCTGGCAATGACGGGGATGCCGACACTCTCCTTGATGCCCCTGGCCAGATAGGCAAAGGCTCCCCTGGGAACGCAGGAGACGATCTGGGGGACCCGGGCTTCATGCCATCCCACATTGATGCACAGGGCATCGGCCGGGCCAGAGGCCAGGGCCTTGGCATATTCCCGGAGTTCCTGCCGGGAATTGCCGCCGGGCATGAAATCATTGCCGTTCATCCGGACGATGAGGGGAAATTCCGGCCCCACGGCTTTCCGGACCGCTTCCATGACCTCCATCCCGAACCGCATGCGGTTTTCAAGGCTGCCGCCGTATTCGTCCGTTCTTTTGTTGGTCAACGGGGAAAGAAATTCACTGATGAGATACCCGGTCCCGCTGAGGACTTCCACGGCATCGAATCCCGCCTTTTTGACCCTGGCAGCGGCGGCGGCAAAGGCGTTCACCGTCCCATGGATGTCATCCGGCGTCATTTCCCTGGGGGTCTCACCGGTCATGCGGGAGGCCACGGCCGAGGGGGCCACCGGCTGTTTCCCCTGCATGAAAAAGGAAAAATTATACCGTCCGGCATGGTTGATCTGCAGGCAGGCCAGGGACCCGTTCTCCTGAATGGCCGTTGCCAGCCGCCGGAGTCCGGGAATGAACCGGTTATCATGGGCCCCGATGTTCTGGGTGTTTCCCGACAGCTCGTCCACCGTGGCATAACCGGCGCAGATGAGCCCGGCCCCGCCCTTTGCCCTCAAGGCATAAAAGTCAATGATCTGGTCGGTCATTTCATATTCATGGGCCATGCCCAGATGCATGGCCGGCAGGTAAATTCTGTTTTTGATAGTCAATCCGTTAATGGTGATGGGTTGGAACAGCATATCTTTCATTTGATTCTCCAGTATCCTAGTCAAAAAGGGTTATCATTTTTTGTTTGTAAGATATCCTGCCTTTAAAATAAAGAAAATAGACAATCATTTTTTTTTGCAATACCCGGCATTTTGATATATCCTTTTGCAAATCATTTTTTACATACAATGAGAATCAGCGATGAAATCAGAAAGGATGCAAACCGAGATCGAGTGCAAGCAAACCGAGGCCCGATTGATAGGACAGGAAGCGGTTCAGCGCCTGTTGATAAAACTGTCCACCGATTTTATTAATGTTCCCTTGAACCGCATCAAGTGGGCCATCCATGATATGCTGGAGATTGTCGGGAAATTCGCAGGCATGGACCGTGTTTATATTTCCACGCACGACCTGGGCCGTGGCATCAGCACCATCACAAACGAATGGTGCGCCAAGGGCATTCCTTCGGCCATGGACAGTCAAAAAGAGGTTTCCCTTGATCTTTTGGCGGATCTTATGGAGGTCCATAAAAAAGGCAGGCCTTTTTACCTTCCCTGTGTTATGGAAATGCATGAGGTCCATGGCCTGAGATCTTATTTGCATGGCCGGGGGGTTCAATCCATGCTTGCTATCCCCTTGATGCAGGAAGGATTTTGCATTGGATTTATGGGTATGGATGCGGTCGGAAAAATTCAATCCTTTGACGACATGAATATCACTCCCCTTACCCTTGCTGCAGGCATCATCACCAATATTACGGCCAGACAAAAGGCGGAAGAGATTCTCAGGGAAAGCGAGGCGAAATACCGGCTCCTGGTGGAGAATTCCAATGAATTGATACTGGTGGCCCAGGATGGGCTGATCCGGTTCGTGAACGGCAAATCCTCCGATTTTCTCGGATACAGGCCGGAAGAATTGACCGATAAACCCTTTTCCGAGTATATCCACCCCGAGGACAGAAAAATGGTCCTTGAGCGTCATCTCAAAAGGCTCAAAGGGGAAACCTTTCCCGGCGTATATCCCTTCCGGGTGGTCCACCGGACCGGGGATGAGCGGTGGGTGGAGGTGAATGCGGTCATGATCCAATGGGAAGGCAAACCGGCCACCATCAATTTACTGAACGATATCACCCGGCGGAAAAGGGCGGATGACGCCTTGCGGGCCAGCGAAAAAAAATATCAGTCCCTGTTTCATAATTCCCAGGTGGCCCTGTTCAGGACCCATGTGGACGGCAGGCTGATTGAAATCAACCGGAGATATGCCGAAATGGCAGGGTATTCAGCGGTTGAGGACTGCATGGCCGAATTCGTCCCGGGCCGGGCCTGGGCTGATCCCGAGGCGCGCAATGAGCTTATAAAGGTTTTGCAGGAAAAAGGAGGGGTCGCCGATTATGAAACCAGAATCATCCGCAGGGACGGAACCCTGGCCTGGATCCTGTTTTCCGCAACGATTTTTCCCGAGCAGGGGTTTATTGAAGGGTCCATCATGGACATCACCGGGCGAAAGCAGGCTGAGGCGGAACAAGAGAAACTCCAGGGCCAGTTGACCCAGGCCCAGAAAATGGAATCCGTGGGCCGCCTGGCAGGCGGTGTGGCCCATGATTTCAACAATATGCTGGGCGTCATCCTGGGCCATACCGAATTGGCATTGGAACAGGTGCAGCCGCCTCATCCCCTCCATACGGATTTGAAAGAAATCCAGAAGGCGGCCCAGCGGTCCGCCGACCTGACCAAACAATTGCTGACCTTTGCCCGGAAACAGATTATCAGCCCCCAGGTCCTTGATTTAAACCGGACCGTCAAAAATATGATTACCATGCTGCAGCGGCTCATCGGGGAGGACATCGACCTGATCTGGAAACCGGCCGGGAATTTATGGCCCGTTAAAATGGACCCCTCCCAGATTGATCAAATCCTGGCCAACCTGTGTGTGAATGCCCGGGACGCCATCACGGGGGTGGGCAAGCTGACCATTGAGACGGGTATGAAAACCTTTGACCGGGAGTATTGCA
>JAABTB010000181.1 GCA_011390085.1 Desulfobacula sp. | reverse complement strand
TGCCGAATCAACATCGGCCTCACCCTGAACCCACATCCATCCATTGCTTCCGTCTTTTCTTACGGTTTCCAGTTCCAGCGTGTAAGGAATTCCGGTCTCCCTGGTAAGGGCCAAAGCCGTGGACAGCCTATCCCAGCTTTCAGGAGTAAACAGTTTCATATGCTCTGTATAGGGCGGAGGTGGAAGCGACGGATCAAATCCATACATGTTGTAGAGTTCTTCCGTCCAAACGACATGATTGGTTGCCACGTCCAGACGCCAACTTCCGACATGGGCAATACGCTGTGATTCTCTCAGATCCTTCTCGCTCCTCCGCAGCGCGTCCTCGGCCCGTTTGCGCTCGGTTATATCCTGGAAAGATCCGAAGATTCGAGAGATCTCTCCATTCTCATCATATTGTGGTTTTCCCCTTGAAATGCAATGCCTTACTTTACCATCAGTTCGAATGGCACGCAACTCAATTTCGTATGACGTCCCTCGCTTGATGCAGTTATCAACAGCATCTCTTAAGCGTTGCATGTCTCCATTACCATAAAGTTCAGATTGCTCTGCAAAAGAGGGAGCGCCCCCTGCGGGGTTCCTTCCGAATATTCGAAACAATTCTTCCGACCAGTAGGCACGGTCACTCTGAACGTCCCATTCCCAACTGCCGATATGTGCCATGGCTTCAGTTTTTTTGAGCAGTTCATGTTTTTGGCTTAATATCTCCTCAGCCTCTTTAGGTTCCGTGATGTCCTGAATTACACCAACTACCTTTTCAGGTTTGCCATCCCCGTCGTAAACCAACTCAGCCATTGAATGAACATGGATCGATTCTTTTCGGTTTTTCGGCTGGATTTGAAATTCAATGTCATATGGCGTGTTCTGTGTTACAAGGTCCACAAGGGCCTGGTTTACTCTTTTTGCATCAATGATGTAACTTTCGACTACATCAAGAGGAAGAAATTCAGATGTGCGCTCAATGCCGTATATGTGAAATGCCTCCTCCGAGCCCCAGACCTTTCCAGTGGCAATGTCATATTCCCAGTTTCCGACCTTGGCCATTGCCTGGGCTTTTTTTAGACGGGTTTCGCTTATTTGAAGCGCACTTTCCGCTGCCTTTTGTTCTGAGATATCCCTTGCTACACCGAAAGTTCCGATGATATTACCCTGATTGTTACGTTTGGGGAGACTGGTGAAATGACAGGTAACACCGGTCTTGAATGTTAGTGTGTTCTCCAGAGTCTCTCCCTTCAAAGTTCTCTGGTACACGTTTATCAGGGAAGCGTGGTCCGTCTCAACGAATAGTGGCAGGAATGGTTCGCCAATCATTTGTTCACAAGGCAGACCCGTCATCTGTTCGACGGCGGTGTTCACCCAAAGTAAATTCCCTTGATGGTCAGCCACGTAAGCACCGTCTGACATGCTGTCCAGAAATGTTTTTGATTCCTTTAGCTCATCCTCGGCCCGCTTGCGCTCAGTGATGTCTTTAACAAACCCCAAAAATCGGGTATCGGAAAGCTTGACAGATGCAACCTGCCAGAATCGATTCTCACCAGATTTTGTTGTAAAACCAATCTCACCACGAGCTGATCCATTTTGTTGAACTTCCTTGAAATGCTGAATTCCTTTTTCTAATTCAGATTTTTGCAGCAGATCAGGGAAACTCTTGTTTAAAAGCTCTTTCTCAGAATAACCGGTAATTTCGCAAGCTGCCTGGTTCACTTCCACATATCTGCCTTTTTCGTCAGCAATAAAAACACCATCAGGAGCATTAGTAATATAGGAACGAAATCTATCTTCTGACTCCCTCGAGGCCAACTCCGCCTGTTTTCGCTCAGTGATGTCCTGTGCCATGCCGAAGGACAATATAATAGCTCCTGTTTCATCTCGTTCATGGATACAGCGTTCATGTATAGTTCGGATCTCACCGGTGTTACGACGAACAATCCGGTGTTGGATCTCAAATTCATCACGCCCTTCCCGAATTGACCCGGAATAGGCGCTATTAAAAGTCTCTCGGTCATCCGGGTGGACAAAATTAAGGAAGGCTTCATAAGTAGCGGCGAATTCTTGCGGTTCGCAACCAAAAATACGGTAGACCTCATCCGACCAGGTCAAATGGTTTCGGATTAGGTCAAGTTTCCAGCTTCCAATGTGGGCGAGTTCTTGTGACCGGGACAGCAGTTCCTCACTTTTGTGCAGCAATAAATTTTTATAACCCAAATCAGAAATTAGATTGGCAAGCTTTGTATAAAATTCCATCACCTCATTAACTATTTCACGGGTCCAACGGGGTACCTTTTCAAGCGCAGATAGATATGCATTTTCATCAAATCCATATCGCCTGGCATGTTCACGAAAGGTTTTGATATCAGGCAATTCATTTTGAAAAAGAAACTGTCCCAGAAACAGATTTCCAACCTTCACTGTCCCCGCCATTATCGGGGTTGCCATATCCCACATATGGTTTTTGCATCGATACAGTTTAAAACTACCTGGCTCAATTCCATTGCTGAGGACAAGATCGCTCTCAAGACAATTTTTACAGGTTTCCGGATGAACGCGATGAAACCGGGTGCAGATATCCTGCCATCCCGTAGCCACCAGAATATTTCCTTTTAAATCCAATACGGCGACACCAATGTTTGTAAGTCTATAAAAATGGTTCATCAAAGACTGGATCATCTGTATATCAACGATATCAGCCAAACCCGATAGAGTGTTTTCTGACAGGTGATATTCATCTGACTTTCCGGCAAGACGGTTTTCTAGTTCCTGGACCCGTCTTTTCAATTCTTCATAAGTGGGTTTCACTGTCATATTAGGCCCTATCAAATGTCCGAAAGATGCATTTTTGATATTCCAAATATTTATAGCTGAGAATACAGCTTTTTGAGTTTACTTGAGCTCATCTTGCAGTAAGATGCAGCTTTCCAAAAATCAAGCATCTTGCAACTATCATGCACATTACCAAAACTCAACCATTTTTATTTTTTTCGTAAGAGAGTACACTCCGCTTCATTGAATGGCAACCACAATATATAGTGGCGACGGTCCAAATACCAAAATTCTACTCTATATTTTGTTGAAAACAAGCCCCCATCTGAACTCAAGCTTTATTATCCAAATCACAACCCCTCAAAATGTCTATCATTATTGGGTCATGAACTTTTCGTGCCCGTGCTTTGATTCTCCAACTTGCACAGACTTGCATTCATCCGGATCATAGATTTTAAAACTCATTTTTCAAAATACCGGTTGCGGCAGGCGCGCCTTGAGATTAAACTAAGGGCCGGGATTATACAGATTGTTTCAACCCAGAGGAAAAGGATACCCCATTATCGACCACACCGGCACCCTTTACAGAACCCTGTTTGAAAATACGGGCACGGCCACTGTTCTGATCGAAGAAGACATGGCCATCAGCCTTGTCAATTCCGAGCTGTCGCGGATCTCGGGACTTGACAAGGAGATGGTGGAAAACCGGATGAAATTCCCGGACCTGATTGCCGTGCCGGACCGGGAAACCGTGATCCAAAACCACCGCCTCCGGCGGCAGGACCCGGACAAGGCCCCCCGAAACTATCCCTGCCGGGTCATTGTGGCCAACGGGGACATCAAGGAATGCCTCCTGACCGTGGCGCTGGTGGAAGGAACCCGGCAGAGCGTGGCATCCATCACCGACCTGTCCACCCAGAAAAAACTGGAACGGCAGATCGCCCGGATCAGTGAAGAGGAACGCCGCCATATGGGCCGGTTTCTTCACGATGAACTCGGATCCCACCTGGCCGGGGTGGAAGCCCTGTCCAGCCTTTTGTCTTCCCGCCTGGTCAGATCGGAACACCCGGACGCCGCCCTGGCCTTTGAAATCAAGACCCTGATCAACCAGGCCGTCAAAAAAACCAAACACATAGCCCAGGGGCTTATCCCGTTGGATATGGCGGCGACGGGATTCATGGATGCCCTTGGGCAGTATGCCCGCCATGTTGAAAAGGCCTTCACCATACAATGCCGGATCCATGGAAACATCTCCGAGCCTTCCCTGCCCCTGGATCATCTGACCCATCTTTATTAGATTGTCCGGGAAGCTGTGAACAACGCGGCCCGCCACAGCGGGGCAGATCAGGTGGACATCCGCTTCAGCCGGGACAATGGGGATCACCTGGTCCGTGTTGCGGACAACGGCCGGGGGTTTTTTCACAGTGAGAGGCCGGGCAGGGGGCTTGGGCATCAGATCATGCAGCAGCGGGCGGACCTGATCCATGCAGACCTGGCGATTCAGCAGAATGACAAAGGAGGGACAACGGTCCAATGCCGGATAAAAAACAGATATGCATCGTAGATGACCACCCGGTTTTCAGGAAAGGCCTGGCCCAGCTCATTAATGAAGAGCATGACCTTGAGGTGACCGGAGAAGCCGGAACCGTCGAAGGCGCCATCCGGGTGATTTCCAAAAGCAAACCGGATCTGGCCGTCATTGACCTCACCCTCAAGGATCAATCGGGCCTGGAACTGATCGATTATCTGACCCGCCATTTCACCGGACTGCCCATCCTGGTGGTTTCCATGCACGACGAATCCCTGTTTGCGGAAAGGGTCCTGAGGGCCGGGGCCATGGGCTATATCACCAAACAGGAGATGGCCGACAACGTGGTTATGGCCATCCGGCAGGTATTGAAAGGAAAGCGCTATGTCAGCACCGATATGGTGGATATGCTTTTGGGAAAACTATCCATGGTCGCCCCGGAGCACGGCCAAAACCCTTTAGCGGCCCTGTCCGACCGGGAGTTTGAAGTGTTCCGAATGATGGGCCAGGGGCTCAAGCGCCGGGAGATGGCCGAACGGCTCCATCTTTCCGTCAAGACCATCGGAACCTACCGGGAAAGCATCAAAAAAAAACTCGGCCTGAAATCCGCGGCTGAACTCATGAAACACGCCGTGGCCTTTACCCAGAAAAAACCCTGACCCAACCTAGGGGTTTTGCCTAGAAAAAAATCAGCCTTCCCATCAGGGCAATATCAGCCCTTTGTTGATACCCAAAGAGCCTCATATAAGTTAAGGATGCTGTTGGAAATTTGGCAAAACCCGAGGGACTCGTATGATGGATACCACCAAGTTTGTCACCGATGTCGAAACCTGCGTAGACCGGATCATTGAAACCGTGGGGCAAAAAATCGTATTCGGCATGCCCCTGGCGCTGGGAAAACCCAACCACCTGGCAAACGCCCTGTATCGCCGCGCCAAAAAAAATCCCGGTATCAACCTGACCCTCCTGACGGCCCTTTCCCTTGAAAAGCCCGTTCCTTCCTCCGACCTGGAAGCAAGGCTGATGAGCCCCATTGTCAAAAGAATCTGGGACGGATTTGTTGAATTCGATTATATGAAGGACCTGAGATATAACCGGCTGCCCGCCAATGTCAAGGTTTTCGAGTTTTTTGTCAAGGCCGGGGGCTACCTGGACAGCCCCTATGCCCAGCAGAATTATATCAGTTCCAATT
>JAABTB010000180.1 GCA_011390085.1 Desulfobacula sp. | reverse complement strand
CTCCAGGATGCCGGACGGAGATAGGATTCCCGTGAATTGAAAAGATTGATTGAACAAGCTTCTCAGCTTTAAATCATTTTCCACCAGGGCGGTCCGGACATCGATATTTTTTCTGATCTCGGCCTGGATCTGTTCCTGGTCATGTTCCAGTTGTTCCATAAAAGAATTAAAATGCCGGGCAAGCCGGCCCAGCTCATCGGGTCCATCCTCATCCATGCGAACGGATAAATCCCCGCCCGCCCCATGTTCCAGTTTTTTCATGAGAGAGGCCAGGGGTTTGGTCACAGAGGTGCTGATCAGATAGGTGATCCCGATGGAGGATAAAACAACGACAATCAGGATAGAAGCCAAAACATTCCTAAACGTCTTTAAAGGGCCAAACGCCTCTTCCACATAGCTGGAAGAGGCCACAATCCATTTATATTCCGGAAGATGCTTGAAGATGACGGATTTTTCCCGGGCTTTTTGATCTCCCGGATTTTTCCAGAAATATTTTATTTCCCCGGCCCTCTTCTGAAGCATTTGTTTTAAAAAATCATTTGAATGCTCTGTCTGGTCAAACAGGTTCAAACCCTGAACCCTGGGATGGACCAGCATGGTTCCATCTTCGGCAAGGACATATGCATATCCGGTAGCACCTGTTCGATGGGAAAGGATATTCTGCCTGAAATCATTTATATCCACAAGGTGAAAAAATTCTTCCCGATAGGTTGAAACCGAAATAATCCAGTCAAGGGGCTCAAAATAAACCATATAAAGCGCTTTGGGTCTTTCCCTCTCTTCTCCCGGATTTTTCCACTCGTATTCCAGGTACCCATTTTTCATTTCCAGTTGATGCCGGACAAACCCAAAACCGGATACGTCCGTATTTTTCACCTGACTGTTGGGATGGAGCTCAGCCACTCCCTTGCTGTTCAGACAATAGATATACCCGCTGACACCGATGGTCTGACTCAGAAATATCTCTTCTATCCGTTGGATGGCTTCTTTTCTGGTCAGACTGCCGGACCGGTAACGGTCATAAAAATATTGGGCAATATCCTTATTTTTTTCGGCAATGCCGTGGAGCCTTGTTTTAATGGACACAGCGGCAGAGGTCTGGATCAGATTGGACAATGCCTCAGTGGAGTCCTGCAATTCTTTTTCAATACTGGTTTGAAGTATTTTTTTGACCTGATAATAAACAAAGGTGCTTCCCAGAAGAATCAAGGGAATAAACACCATCAGAAAGGTAATAAAAAGCCTGTTCCGGAATTTCAGTTTATGAAATATCATCATCCTTACCCGATCAGATTCTGAACCTTTGAAAGAAGCTCGGCAAATTTATAGGGTTTGAGCACATAGTCACTGGCGCCCATGCTTAATCCCTTGATCACAGCTTCTCTCTGGGCCTTGGCCGTCAACATGATGACCGGGGTTTTGGAAGCCGGATCATTGGAGGTTCTGATTTTTTCAAGCACCTGGAAGCCATCCATTTTCGGCATCATCACATCCAGAATCACCAGGTCCACCCGGTTTTCTTTATCAAAAAGACAATCAAGCCCCCTCTGGCCGTTTTCCGCCAGTATGGGCCTGTACCCTTCCTGCTTCAGGCTGAACCAGAGAATATCCCGGATATGCTTCATATCATCAATAATCAGTATGCTTTTTTTATATATCACATCAGCTCCTTGAAATCGGCAGAAAAAAAGTAAAAACGGAACCTTCACCCAGGACGCTGTCCACTGCGATTCTCCCCCTATGGGCGTCCAGAATATGCTTCACAATAGACAAGCCAAGGCCGGTGCCTGGAATTTCAGCGATATCCGAATTATCAACCCTGTAAAATTTTTTAAATATGTGTTTGATTTTATCCTTTGGAATACCGATGCCGGTATCGGATACACTGCAGGAAACAAACCCTTCCTGGTGTTCCACCGTGATGCTGACGGTTCCGCCCATGGGAGAAAATTTAACGCTGTTGGCAATGAGGTTAATCAAAACCTCCCTGATTTTTTCCAGGTCGGCCTCAATCTCCGGAAGATTCTCATGGAAATCAGTTAAGATATCAATGTTTGAAGGCTTGGCCTTAAAGACGGAAATAACGGAATTAACCAGGTCTTTCAAAGAAAAAACACTATAGTCCAGTCTGAATTTTCCGGCTTCTATCCTGGAAAGGTCCAGAAGATTGGAAACAATGGTCGAAAGCCGGTCCGTTTCACTATCGATAACGGACAAAAATTGTTCCCGGGTGTCATGATCCTGGGGTTTGACCTGAGTCAGCAGGGCTTCGGAATACGCCTTGATAATACTTAAAGGGGTGCGCAATTCATGGGAAACATTGGAAACAAACTCGGATTTCATTTCATCGAGCCGTGTGAGTCGCTCAATCTCCCTGGAAGCCGACATATCCCTGAAGATAAAAATAATGCCGATGGTGTTCCTGTTTTTATCAATCAGAAGTGATGCCGTAATTCCGATCATGATATGGATCCCCTTGAAAGGCGAATGATGGACCATGGACTCCATGACAAAGCCCTTATCCAGAATGCCGGCAAACAGTTGATCCATTTCCTGTCTCAGATTTCCTTTTAGAAACGACTGATAATGAAGGCTGATGATCTTTTTGATCTTGATCCCCAGAATCGCGGTGACATTCTTGTTGATTAAGGTCACCTCCCCTTTCATATTGACGGCCATGATACCGTTGCTGATGCTTTCCAGCATATTGGTCAGATAGGCGTTTGAATTGTTTATCCGGGCAACCAGACTCTGGTTTTCAATGGCGATGGCGGTCTGGGAGGCCAAAAAATTTAAGATGGAAGTCAATTTCTGATTATAAAGAGAAGGATCGACATCCGTTGTCATAACCAGAAATCCCACGGCCTGCCGGGGGCTTTTTATGGGAAGGATGCTGGTGATGGCTGTGGCCTTTTGATCCAGGAAATCCGTTATCACGGTCCACCGACCCTGGTCCATCACCCAATGGATGATGCCGGTATCAGGAAGATCCTCTCGGCGGTTTTGGGTCGCACGTTCCAGAGGATAGGCCCTGGAAAAACGTTTCCCGTCTTCATGAAAGAGATAAATGGTTATGGATTGATAGGACACCACCTCTTTGACAATACCGGAAAAAGTGCTGAAAATAGCATTCAGATCAAACTGAGAGATGATTTTCAAGGACAAATCCTGGAAAGTCTCAAACAGATCCACCTGATCGGTCAGGCTTGAAATAGTGCGGGTTAAAAACTGATGGTCCTTTTCAAGGGGTTTTGTCATCATCCGTTTCTCCCTCATAAAGGAATTCCGTTGCGGTTTTAAATTCTTTTTTAATTTGAAGCGTTAATTCCTTGATCTGGTCCGACGTCAGGTCCACAAGCTTAAATGATTTTTTATTGAGCTCCGGTAAGACCGTTCCTCCTGAATTTCCGATGCCGATTCGCCGGCACAGGTAATCCGACACATGGACAATGGAGGCGGTACGGAACACATTGGGCGTTTCTTCGGGATTGTGATGAAATTCAACAGATTTTACCAGGGAGGGCGGAAGACTCCATTTCCGAAGCAATAAGGCCCCGACCCCGGAATGGTTAAACCCGAAAACCCGGTTTTCGGCTTCCATCACTGTCAACTGGTTCTTTTCAGCCATCTGAAGGGCGCAGACGAATTCTTCCTGAAAAAAAGTATCCAGAATCAGTTTGCCGAAATCATGTAAAAGACCGCACATGAACATTTCTTCTGAATTCTTAATCCCCACGTGCTCTGAAATTTTTTTGGCAATGATCCCGCACAAAAGAGAATGTTTCCAGAAATCCTTCCGGTCAAACAACAGATTCTGGTTTTTTTTCGGAAACTGTCCCATGATGGAAGTTGAAAGAACAATATTTTTAATATTGTTCAGACCCAGGACCACAATGGCATAATTTATGGTGTTAATCTTTCTCGGAAATCCGTAATAGGCGGAATTGGCGGTTTTCAACACCTTGGAGGCCAGAGATTGATCCAGGGAAATGGCTTCAGCAATTTCAAAGGCCGTGCTGTCCGGATTCTGGGTCAGTTTGATGACATTGTCCGCCACCACCGGAAGCGTGGGAAGGCTTTTGATACTTGAAAGTCTGTTTATCAGTTCCTGGTTTTCCATTAATTGGAAGGATTTAAAACAAGGCTATGGGGGGTAAATAACCGGAGGGGCTCATAGGACAGTTTGGCCTGCCGCAGCCCCCGGATGCCGAGATCCTGCTCCCGGTTGACGTATTGACAGACATCCCGAAGATAGTTTGCCGTCTCATGGTTGATGACCTGGGCCGCACCCTTAAAATCGACATCAAATTTTTCAAACTGAATATCGTATGTTGTGGCATTCAGCCGACTGAAAACGGAAAAGGCGGCCAACTTTTCCCCCACCGTGACGGCAAGCCCTTCCAGACCCAGCTCGTCAAAATACCGGAAAGATGTCTCTATGGCCGAAAGCTCTTCAACAAGATCTTTGGATGCTTTTTCGTGGCTGTCCAGAAGTTCCTTTGCAAAGGAATAACATCTTGTTTTGAATTCGCCTTTGATTTCGTGAACCTGATAATCCGGATAGGATCGTTTGAATTGAGAAATCAGATTCTTTTTTTTATGCAATTTTTCCCCGGTCAGATCGCACAGGCTTTTCACTTCATAGAGATATTCTGCATAATCCCGTTCTTCTTTGACCCTGAAATAGGCTTCAATGTCAGGATATTTTTTCAGATACTCCGGCGTAACCAGGCCGAAAGAAGCCTCAATCCCAAGGCTTTTGAGTTGAAGCGCCAAAACAACCAGTTCTTCGGGATAAAAATCCTCCCCCAGGGGCATAAAGGCGCATTGACTGATGCCGTCATAAATCAGAAGCCTGCCCTGGTAGAGGGAAAAAGAAAGATCATAAACCTCCTGCCAGGCAAAGAGGTTGGAAAAATTATATTCGCAGGACTCGGGATTGAATCTTTTAGAATAGGCCTCGACAAGGGCCTTGTCTTTTAATTCAAACCGGTTGAATTTGGGGAATCGTATTTTTTGACGGGTGCTCAAAAGCGTTTCAGGCATAACCATTCTATGAATCCTTATATTTCAGGGGAATATAGTCTTTCAGCACATCAAACCCCAGTTCCTTATAAAAAGCGGATGTGCCGGGTTCTCCAACAAGCCCGATCCAGTCCACCCCCTTTTTTTTAAGTTCTTCAATCAGGGTCTGAATGATAATTTTACCTATTCCTTTTCCTCTATATTCCTTTAAAACCGTAACATCCTGAATATAAGCATCACTAACAAGATCGGAAAGGGCCCGGCCCATTCCGATCATCTTTTTTTTATAAAAAGCACCCACAAAAACAGCAGACTCTTTTGCCAGATGATTTAAAAATCCCGGGTCCCGGTCATAGGAAGGGTCCCACCACGCTGCATCTTTATAGAGATCTTTCAAATCCTCCGGCAAAGCGGATGTAATGGGTCTAATGCTCACTTGGCCCAAGAATTCTTCAGACATGGGGAAACCTCTTATATATCTATAGATTC
>JAABTB010000179.1 GCA_011390085.1 Desulfobacula sp. | reverse complement strand
CACCAGGTCGATCTTTTCCTTTTCCAGAATATCTTTCAGGACATTGGTCACAAAACCATGATGTCCGTGGGAACCGTCATCCGTGCAGATATGAAGGGTGTTGGAAGCGGCTCTCATTTTTTCTTCCATGATCAGAAGATCATAGGTTCTTGCCCCTAAAATGGTGGTGACCTCATTACCGGCCGCTTTCAAGGCCCGGGGGATGGGATGAAGAACCGCTATGCCGGTTCCGCCGCCGACACAGATGACCTTGCCGACCTTCTCAATATGGGTGGGTTTGCCCAAAGGCCCGATCAGGGCAAAGTATTCGTCGCCGATGTTTAAATCCTTAAACCTTGCCGTTGATTTTCCCACCACCATATAAATGATGGTGATGGTGCCTTTGTCCGGGTTTGTGTCTGCCATGGTCAAGGGGACGCGCTCCCCTTTTTCATCGGCCTGAAGTATCACAAATTGCCCGGGTTTGGCTTTCCGTGATATACGGGGAGCTTCGATTTCGTTAAGAATAATGGTTCCCTGAGCCATTTCTTCACGAGCTACAATTTTTGCCATTCCTTCCTCCTGTTCTGTTTTTCTGTATATTGATCAGCATCCGGCTGAAAAAATCAATTCAGTTTCACGGTTGAATTAAAAAGGTATAATAATAGTCAGAAAAATACAATTAAATCAAGCAGAAAACCCAGGATTTTTTTTATCCGGACAGTTTGCGGCCTCTGCTCTGAAAACAAGCCCTGACTCCGTCTTTTGAAGGGGGTTTAATTAAATTTAACCTACTGAATTAATATCTGCTTTCATCTTGCCGAAGGACATGAAATTTTTAGTTGACTTAATCATATAGAAATAGTAGGAAATAAGCCCATTATTGGTTGAGTGTATTGGAATTGAGGTTTTTAAATCAATCAGGGGATTGAACCATGTCAAAAGTTAAATCATTTCAGTTGATCCTATTTGCGATGATTGTCCTGTCCGTTTTGTTTCCCTTATTAGGGCAAAGCAGCACGAAGAACAGCGAGGAGAAAAGACCGGATCGGGTTATCATTCAGCTTGGGGCCGAATTGAGCAAAAATGAAATGCCTGCCGTCGGCTTTCTGCATGATCTTCACACTAAGGCAGTGGATGGGAAATGCGTCTCCTGCCATGTGGAAAAGGATAATGCCTTTGTCTTTAAATTCAAAAGAACCGGCGAAACGCCTTCCATGGAATTTTACCACGACAATTGCCTTGCCTGCCATTCAGAGAAAAAAGCGGCCGGCGAAGCCACAGGACCCGATGCTGCCGATTGCCGGAGTTGCCATTCAGGGGAAAAGCCTGAAACCTCTTCCTGGAATAAAATCGATTTTAACAGATCTTTGCATTATATTCATGAAAGCTCGGAACAGATAAAAGGTTCAGCCCCTTCTGAAAAAGATAATTGCAGCCGCTGTCATCATCAATACAATGAAAAAACCAAAGAAATCTTTTATACAAAGGGCGAAGAAGATTCTTGTGTTTACTGTCATAAAGAGACCCGGCAGAATGATATCCGGTCCATCCGGGAAGCCTCCCATGATGCCTGTGTAAAATGTCACCAGACCATGAAGGACAAAAATATAGCGGCAGGGCCGGTGACCTGTGAAGGCTGCCATGATATTGAAAAACAGCAGAAGATTAAAAAGATTGCCGAAGTCCCCCGGCTCAAAAGAAATCAACCCGATGAAACAGTCATTACCGGATGGAAAACCGACAGCCCGAATACAAAGAATTTTATGAAGGCGGTTCCCTTTAATCATAAATCCCATGAAAAGACCTCTGAAACCTGTAAGTCATGCCATCATGAGACACTGAAAAAATGCAGGGACTGCCATGGCATCGAAGGCGGAGAAGCAAAGGGCGGATTTGTCAATCTGGAGCAGGCCATGCATCAGAAGGACAGCGATAGAAGCTGCATCGGATGCCACAGCAAGGCAGCGGAGAACATGGATTGTGCCGGTTGCCATTTCCATCAGAGCAAGACAGGAAAACAAAATCAGGAATCCTGCAAAATCTGCCATAGCCTTTCTCCGGAACAGCTTCAGGCATCTGATCCGGTCCAGCTCGCCAAAACAGCTTTGTCCGATCTTACATCAAATTATGCCAAGGTCCAGACAGACAAGATCCCTGAAATCGTAACTATAGACGTCTTGTCCAATGAATATAAACCCAGCGCCTTTCCCCACCGGAAGGTCGTTCAGGCCATTTTTGAGAGAGTTGAAAAGAGCGGGATGGCCAAGGTATTTCATCAGTATCAGGCAGGATTGTGCATGGGATGTCATCACAACAGCCCGAAATCCCTTGAGCCTCCCAAATGTGCCTCCTGCCACGGCAAAACCGGTTCGTCCCAGGATGGCCGACCCGCATTGAAGGGTGCATACCACGGTCAGTGCATTACCTGCCACCAGAAGATGAAGGTTGAGGCGGTTGCAGCAACGGACTGTGTGAAATGTCATGAAAAAAAGAAATAGAATATCAAAGGATATAAATAAAAGGGTATAATTATGGCTATTTCTCGTAGAAAGTTTTTGACCTCCATGGGAGCGGTTATCGGCGCCGGGACCACCGGTGCTCTAACAAAAGCGTATGGCGCCGCAAAAACGGATTTTAAGGGATACCCGGAAAGCTTCGGCGTTCTTCACGACATCTCCCGGTGTATCGGCTGCAGAAAATGTGAGCAGGCCTGTAATGAAGTCAACAAGCTTGATAAACCGGAAAGACCCTTTGATGATCTCAAGGTCCTGGATCAGAAAAGAAGAACGGATGAAGCTGTTTATACCGTGGTGAATAAATTCAGCGGTACCCCTGATGTGTTTGCCAAAAAACAGTGCAACCACTGCCAGGAACCGGCCTGTGCCTCAGCCTGTTTTGTCAAGGCATTGAAAAAAGACAAAACCGGGGCCGTGGTGTATGATGAATCCCTTTGCGTCGGCTGCCGATACTGCATGGTGGCCTGTCCCTTCAATATCCCGGCCTATACTTACAATGATCCCTTGACTCCCAAGGTGACAAAATGCACCCTTTGTCTTCCCAGAATCAATGAAGGTAAGCTCCCGGGCTGTGTGGAAATCTGTCCGACAGAGGCCCTGGTTTTCGGGAAACGAAAAGATCTGATCAAAATTGCCTGGAAAAGGATTACCCAGAGCCCCGGCCATTATATCGAGCATGTTTACGGTGAGCATGAAATGGGGGGCACAAGCTGGCTTTATCTTTCAGGAATCCCCTTTGAGAAGGTCGGCATGCGGGAAGACCTGGGGAACACGTCGGCCCCGGAACTTACCTCGGGTGCCCTGGGGACGGTTCCCATCGTGGTGGGCCTCTGGCCGGTTCTTCTGACAGGGGTCTATGCCATTTCAAAAAGAAAAGAAAAAATAGCCGATGAGGAAAGAAAAGAGGCGGTTCAAAAGGCAACGGATTCTGCAACCGCGGAAATGAACAAGCAGCTTTCCCAGCTCAAGGATAAACTGACCAGAGAAAAGGATACTGCAATCAAAACCGAGGTGAAAAAAGCCTTGGACGCATCCGCCAAAAAGGCTGCCGAAGCAGCCAAGGCGGCAGAGAAACCCTTGGCGGCAGAAGATGCTGCCGATGATGATACGGGAAATGAGGAGGAATAAATGGCCAAGGAAAACATTACTGCTGAAAAGCAATTCTTAACTCCCTTTAATGTGGTTGCCGGTATCATCCTCCTGGTCGGGGCGGTCATTACCATCCTGAGGTTTACCAAGGGAATCGGTGCCGTCACCAACCTGGACAACAACAATCCCTGGGGGCTGTGGATCGGCTTTGACCTTATGTGCGGGGTTGCCCTGGCAGCCGGTGGCTACGTGACCTCATCGGCCTGTTATGTATTCGGGTTGAAAAAATATCATTCCGCTGTCCGGCCTGCCATATTAACGGCCTTTCTCGGTTATGCGTTGGTGGTCTTTGCCCTTCATTATGATGTGGGCCGGCCCTGGCGGCTGCCCTATCCTATTTTCTATTCCCAGGGGACCTCTTCCCTGCTGTTTGAAGTAGGCCTCTGCGTTTTTCTCTATCTCACGGTTCTGTTCGTCGAGTCGACCCCGGCCGCCTTTGAATGGCTTGGTTTCAAGAAAATCCGGGCCTGGGTGGTCCGCCTGACCCTGGTCTTGACCATTTTCGGGGTTGTTCTGTCAACTCTCCACCAATCCTCTCTGGGTGCCTTATTCCAGATCGCCCCTTCAAAGCTGCACCCGCTCTGGTATTCAGGATATCTTCATGTGTATTTCTTTATCTCCAGCATGTTTGCCGGGATGTCCATGGTGATTTTTGAAGGAACACTGGCCCACAAATGGCTCCACCACAAGATGGACGAGACCCATCTGGCGGAAGCCGAAGGCGTGGTTCTCGGTTTCGGCAAGGCTGCGTCTTTTGTCATGATGGGGTATATCGGTATCAAGCTCATCGGCCTTGCCGTGGATAATAACTGGCATTATCTCACCACGGGATGGGGCTTCTGGTTCCTGGTGGAACTCGTGGGGTTTGTTCTATTTCCCGCCATTCTCTACGGGATGGGCGCCAGGGAAAAAAATACGACCTTTATCAGGATAGCGGCCTTCTGGACCGTTCTCGGTATCATCCTGAACCGGTTGAACATTTCCGTGATTGCCTTTAATTACCATCTGCCGTCGGCAGACCGATATGTTCCCAGTTTTATGGAGGTGGGAACCACCATCTTCATCGTTACCCTGGGCGTGGTGGTCTATAAATTCATAACAACCCGGATGCCCATCTTATATGAACATCCTGACTATAAAGAACATCATTAAAAGGAGAACTCCATGGAATTCTTTACACTCCACGATTTCATGACCTATTCCAAGGGTATCACTTACCTTATTATGGGAGCGATTCTGGTTTTTATGCCGCTTTACTGGCTGTACCTGACGGACCGGGATGACTAATTGAAAATTAAAATATTTAATATACAGGGAAGATGGAGGCAGTAATGTATACCTTATTGACAGGGCCCTTATTTTATCTCGCACTGGGGGTCTGTATCATTGGAATGATCGTAAGATTCTACCGGTATTTTACCGGCCTTTCATGGCAACTGGACAGGGTGGCCTATAAGGCCTGGCCGGCCATGGGATTTAAGGGGGCTGTCCGCTCCATTTACAAATGGCTGATTCCCTACGGCACTTATAGTTGGCGGTCCCAACCCGTTATGACGGCGGCTTTTTTCGGGTTTCATATCGGTGCGGTGTGCCTGCCGCTGTTTCTGACGGCCCATAATATATTTTTAAAGGAAAAACTCGGGATTTCCTGGTTCACCTTGAGCACGCCGGTGGCGGATATTCTTGCCTGGACAGCGGTTGTCAGTCTTTTTTTTCTCATCCTCAGACGGCTGGTGCTTCCGGAAGTCAGAATCCTGACGGACAAAAAAGACTGGGGCATTTTACTGATCACCCTGGCTCCTTTTATTACCGGGCTCCTGGCCCGGTACCAGGTGGGGGATTATTCATTCTGGCTCACGGCTCATATCCT
>JAABTB010000018.1 GCA_011390085.1 Desulfobacula sp. | reverse complement strand
TCGGTAAATTGGCCCTGGCCATCAAAGATATGGGAGGGAAAATAAAAACCAAACAGGATGAACTCAATAAGCAGAAAGACCTGTACCAGAACCTCTTTGATGAGGTTCCCTGCACCATTACCGTCCAGAGCAGGGATTACAAACTGATCGAATTCAACAAGGAGTTTTCAAAAAAATTCCAGCCTGAATACGGTGATCATTGTTATTCTGCTTATAAGAATCTCAGTCAGAAATGCAGCAACTGCCCGGTTGAAAGGACATTTACCGACGGACAGTCCCATTTCAGTGAAGAATCCGGTATTAACAAGGACGGGACCATCGCCCACTGGTTTGTGAAAACCGCCCCCTTAAGAGATGAAAACGGCCATATTGTGGCGGCCATGGAGATGAGCATTGATATTTCAAGGAGAAAAAGACTCGAAGGCATCGTCAAAGATTCCGAACGGAAATACCAGGCCATATTCAAAAGCATTCCTAACCCCATATTTATCCTGGATATGGACCATTATAAAATCCTCAACTGCAACAACAGCGCCTTGAATTTATACGGATATACCAAGAAAGAGATTGAAAACAAAGACTTTTCCCTCCTTTTCCCCACCGCTGAAAAATTTGAGAAGTTTAAAACCCATGTCCAAAAACCCTTTCATGAACGGCTGGTTCATCTGAAAAAAACCGGGGAAACCCTTTATGTCAACATCTGGGTCAGTCCTGCCGAATTCACGGAACAAACCGTGCTTCTGGTAACCGTCATTGATATCACCCTATCCGTTGAAACAGAGCAGCAGCTCATCCAGGCCGGAAAGATGGCAACCCTGGGAGAAATGGCCACAGGGGTGGCCCATGAACTAAACCAGCCCTTGTCCGTCATCAAGACCGCATCCAGCTTCATATCCAGGAAGCTGAAGAAAAATGAAACCATTGACCGGGAAATTTTAAACACCCTTGCAGAAGAGATTGAAAATCATGTGGACCGAGCCTCAAAAATCACCAACCATATGCGCCTTTTCGGCAGAAAATCAGTATTTTCAAAAGAACCCGTAAACATCAACAGCACCCTTAAACGGGCCTTTGATATTTTCAGCCAGCAGCTCAAATTAAGAGAAATCAAGGTTAAATGGGAGCTTGACGAAAACCTCCCCCTGATTCTGGCTGATCCGGTCCGTCTGGAACAGGTATTCATCAACCTTCTCATCAATGCAAGGGATGCCATCGTCATGCGGGCGGAAACCCAGGAAGAGGGAGTCCCCCGGCAGATCACCATCACCACCTCCTCCCATGAAGAAATGGTAACAGCAAGTATTGCAGACACGGGCACAGGGATTCCGACAGAGCTGATGGATAAAATTTTCGAGCCTTTTTTTACGACCAAAAAAGTCGGAGAAGGAACAGGGTTGGGCCTTTCTATCAGTTATGGCATCATCAGGGAATCCGGCGGGGATATCAGCGTCAAAAATAATCCCCTTGGTGGCGCTGTTTTTTCTCTGCGGTTTAAAATGGATAAGGGGAGGGCAAAATGAACACCAGTCCCATGAATCCCTTAAAAATTCTTCTTGTGGATGATGAGGACGGTATCCGCAAAGTCTTAAAAATCACCCTTGAATCGGCCGGATATACGATCCTGACGGCACCGGACGGTGAAACCGGGCTGGACATCTTTGTCCGTGAGGCCCCCGACCTTGTGATCACGGATATTAAAATGCCGGGCATTGACGGGATTGAACTGTTGAAGCGGATTAAACACCTGAACCCTGAAACCGAAGTGATCATGATCACGGGCCATGGCGACATGGACCTTGCCGTTAAAAGCCTTCAGTATGAAGCAGCGGATTTCATTACCAAACCCATTGACAGCCTGGATCTCGAATCCGCCATCCAAAAGGCCGAGGACCGGATGGCCATCAGCCGCAATATCAAAACCTATATGGAAGATCTTAAAATCCTTGTGGAGGAAAAAGACAAAAAGCTCAACGAATCTGAAAAGCTGGTGACCATCGGCCAGACCATTGCCGGCATGTCCCATGCCATTAAAAATATTGCCGGCGGTCTAAAAGGAAGTTCCTTTATCCTGGAACAGGGGATTGAGCATGAGAACCGGCAGTATTTAAAACAGGGCTGGGAAATGATGAAGGGGAATATTGACAAAATCACCAAGCTCTCCCTGGATCTTTTAAATTATGCCAAAACCACCCGGCTGAATTTTCAACTGGAAAACCCCAATACACCGGCCCGGGAAATTGTTCAACTCATGACCCATAAGGCAAAAGAAAAAAAAATAAATTTTAAATTTCTCCCCTCCCCTGAGAAAAAACTGGCCTTGCTGGATTCCGACGCCATCCACAATTGCCTGCTGAATCTTGTCGCCAATGCTTTTGATGCCTTTGATGAATCTTTGGACCCGGATGGCCAAAATCAGGATGGACAAAGACAGATGACGCTCAGCATCACGGCACAGGAAAAAGAAATCATCTACCAGGTAAAAGACAATGGCGCCGGGATGAGTGAGTCGGTAGAGGCCTCCCTGTTTAAGGAATTTATTACCACCAAGGGGATGAACGGAACCGGATTCGGCCTCATGACCACCAAAAAAATCATAGAGGAACACCATGGAACCATCAGCTTTCGCACCGAACCCGGAAAAGGATCTGAATTTATCATCCGGATTCCTTTAAGAACAAAGGCATGAAAGGAGACCGGCCATGGAAAAGATTTTCATTGATTCATACGGAAACCTTCTGAAAAAGGGTGTAAAACAGACCGGACCGGTGCTGAAACTGCTTGGAAATCCCATTGAATTGGATAAGGACTTTACCTTGAGATCTTTTTTGCTGATGATCCGCCGCTCTCCTGAACTGAAAAACCTCAGCGAAATCCTTGACTCTCTGCTTGAAATTATTTCAAAGAATGATAGTGTAGGGAATAAAATCAACGATATCGAATCCCTGGTGTTTTACAAAACCATCGAAATCCAGGGATTCCCCGGAAAACCGAAATTAACCGTGTATAACAGCTTGAAAGGAGTCATTCAAAAAAAGACAAAAGACTTAAAATTTTTTCATCCCGAAGCTTTATTGGACCACACATTAACCCTGGGAAAACTGAAACATATTGTTTTTGGGGATAAGGAGGACATTTTCGAGTATGAGACGTTTTACACGCTGTTTGAGCTCGTGGAAGGGGTTGCCTGGGAATTGTCTTTTAATTTTAACCCGTTACAATGTTCCATAAGGAGGTAACTATGTTTAAAAAAATACTTTTTGCCACAACCGCTTCTCCTGCCTGTGACGCGGCTGCAAAAATTGCTTTTGAGCTGGCCGAAAAATACAAATCCGAACTGGTTCTTTATCATGCGTTTGGCGTCCCTTCCCATGGGGGAAGCTTCTCCGTGAGGGACTATGTCACCGGGGAAGAAGATAATCTGGGTCCTGAATATATTGAATTCGTCAAAGATGAAATGAAGACCACCTATGAGGACCTGATTCAAAAATACGGGAGTCCCCGGATTGAGGCCCTTGCCGGGATACCATCCACCGAGATACTAAGATTTGCAAGAAAAGAGGATGTGGATCTGATCATCATGGGGGCCCACACCCGGCAGGATGAAACCGGCTCGGCCAGGTTCCGGGGAATCGTGGGCACCACCATGCAGAAAGTAGCCCAGAAAGCCCGGTGTCCGGTCCTCATCATCAGCAGGCCCTGTGAAACCTGTTTCTGGTATTTCAATAAAATCATTTTTGGAACCGATTTTTCAAAGGCCTCCATGGCCGCATTTCAATTTGCTTATAAGATGGCCGCATTTATCGGGTGCAAGCTTTATATTTTCCATGCCCTGGATATGGGAACCTCCCAGGCCGGGGTATCACCCGGACAAAAATCCATTGAAGGCCGCATAAAAGAGGCCAAGGCAAGAATCGAAACCGAATATGTGCCCCGGATGAAGGATTTTGACAATTATGAAATCACCATCTGGGAAGGCACCCCCTATGTCGAACTCCTGAAATTTGCCCGGGAAACCAGCGGCGACCTCATCGTTATGGCCCATCATACAAAGGACATTGATCCTGACGAAGCACTCCTGGGGTCCACCGTTGAACAGGTCGTCTTAAGATCGGCCTGCCCTGTTGCCAGCGTGAACAGGGACGATAAATTATAGACCGGGGTCGTCACGTGACCCAGGAAAAAGAATTGCCAAAGATTCTGATCCTTGAAGATGAAATGCAGATGCGGTTTTATCTCATGACCCTGGTCAAATCAATGGGGTTTGAACCCCTCCTGGCAAAAGACGGCTCAGAGGGGCTTGATGTTCTCAAACAGGTCAGGCCCTCGGCCCTTATCCTGGATATCATGATGCCCAAAAAAGGCGGGGGCCTGGTTTACCAGGAAATCGCCGCCTGTTCTGAATATAAGGATCTTCCCATTATCTTTTTTTCAGGGGTGGATCGGAGCGCCTTTTTTCATTATATCAAAATGCTGAATGTGACCCTTGAGCACCCTGTGCCTGAACCTGAAATTTATGTTGCAAAAGATGCTGATCCCGAATATCTTAAAACGGTCATTAGAACCTGTGTAGAAAAAAATTATCCGAAACCGGATCACTAGATGGGAATAAAACCGTATGACAGCCAAAATTCTCCTGGCCGATGATGAAGAAGGCATCCGGAAGGTCCTGGCCATCTATCTCAAGGATGCGGGATATGAGGTCATTACGGCGGAAGACGGCAAAAAAGCAGCTCTTCTTTCAGACACCACATCACCGGACATCGTTCTCACCGATATCCGGATGCCTGGGATGGACGGTCTTTCGCTTTTAAAACATATCAAAACGCACAGTCCCGACACGGAAGTTATCATGATCACGGGGCATGGGGACTACAAGCTGGCCATTGAAAGCCTGAAGCTGGATGCCGTAGATTTTATCTCCAAACCCATTGACAACGACGTCCTGGATATTGCCCTGAAGCGGGCCTGCGACAGGATTGAAAACCGGAAAAAAATACAGTCCTATACCCGGGATCTTGAGTCCCTTGTCAAGGAAAAAACCCGGAAACTAACGGAATCCGAGAAACGATACGTCCAGTTGTTCAATGAAGCACCCTGCTATATCACGGTTCAGGACAGGGATCTGAATATCATTGAAACCAACCGGATATTCCGGGAACATTTCCATTTTCCGGAAAAGAAAAATTTCTGCTATAAGATTTATAAGGGAAGGGATGACGCCTGCCCTGACTGTCCGGTGCTCAAAACCTTTAAGGACGGTAAATCCCACACGGCTGAATTTGAAGTCCATTTAAAAAACGGCCGCATAAAAGATATTTATGTTCAGACCTCGGCCATAACCGATGATTCAGGGGAGATCACCCATGTCATGGAAATGTCCACCGATGTGACCCTGATCCATGAACTCCAGGACCATCTTGCCTCCCTCGGGCTTCATATCGGTTCGGTGTCCCACGGATTGAAACAGGTTCTGACGGGCCTGGACGGCGGCTCCTACCTCATTGATTCAGGCCTTGACAAGGGGAATACAGACCTCATCAAAGAAGGCTGGGGCATTGTACGGGAAAAGATGTCCAAAACCCGCCAGATGGTTCTGGATATCCTCTATCATACCAAAAAAAGGGAACCGGACCGGTCCATGGTTCTTCTCAAGGACCTTATCAACGAGATTGTCTCCATCATCAAACCCAAGGCCGGCAAGGAAAATGTCCAACTGGACATTGATTGCTCCGGGGAGGCCGTCAGCCTTTATATTGATAAAACCGCCATCTTGTCCGCCTTTATGAGTATTCTTGAAAATGCCGTGGAAGCCTGTGCCTCCGGAAAAAAAGAAGGGGGCCTGATCCGGTTTACCACCCGGATCAAAGCCCCCCACATCATTTTTTCCATCCAGGACAACGGCAAGGGAATCGAGGACGGCAAAAAGGACAAACTCTTTGACCTCTTCTATTCCGACAAGGGAAACAAGGGAACAGGCCTCGGGCTTTTCATCGCCTCAAGATCCATCAAACAGCACGGCGGAACCATCTCTGTCCAATCCAAAGTGAACCAATACACCGAATTCACCATTACCCTTCCCCTGGGTTGAACAAACCCCCTCTTCGCTGCTATTTGCCGAAATAGACATCGGGCAGCCACAGCGCAATCTGCGGAAACATCATGACCATAATCAATCCAAACACCATGACAAAGGCAAAGGGAACAATGGAACGGTAAATATCCCCCAAAGACACCTCGGGAGGGGCCATGGCCTTCATCAAAAACAAATTATACCCAAAGGGAGGGGTAATATAGGCAATCTGGCAGGTAATGGTGTAGAGAACCCCATACCAGACCGGATCAAACCCCAGACTCATGACCAGGGGGACATAAAGCGGGGCCACAATAATGAGCATGGCCGTATCATCCAAAAACATCCCCATGAGGATATAGGAAAGCTGCATCATGATCAGAACCCCCCAGGGGGTCAGATGCCACTGATCCAGAAATAGGGATTTTATGGCATGCACGGCGCCTAGTCCGTCAAACACGGCCCCGAAACACAGGGCCGCCAGAATCACCCACATGAACATGCAACTGACACTCAGGGTATTGCGCAGGGTGTCCTGCATCACCTTCCAGGTCAAACGGCGTCTGAAAGCCGCAGCCAGGGTGGTGGCGGCCGCACCTGCGGCTGAACATTCGACCAGGCTCGTGACACCCATGAGGAAAAGTCCGGTCATGGCAATAATAATGATCACGGGAATGATCCCGGCCCGGAGCAGAACAAACCTTTCCTTCCAGGTGATCTGCTGCCGTTCTTCCAGGGACAGGGCCGGTCCGAGAGACGGATTCAGCTTGCACCGGATAAGAATATAGAGGATAAACAGGGCAGCCAGCAAAAGGCCGGGGAAAACCCCGGCCATCCATAAACGGCCCACATTCTGCCGGGCGATCATGCCATAGAGAACCAATACCACGCTGGGTGGGACCAGAATGCCCAGGGAACTGCCGGCCTGGATGACACCGGTCACCATTACCTTGTCGTATTTCCGCTTCAGCATTTCAGGCAGGGCAATGGTGGCGCCGATGGCCATACCGGCCACACTCAGGCCGTTCATGGCGGATATGGCCACCATCAGACCGATGGTGCCCACGGCCAGACCGCCGTTGACCGGGCCTGTCCAGACGTGGAACATGCGATAGAGGTCACTGGCGATGCCGGATTCGGAAAACATATACCCCATATAAATAAACAAAGGCAGGGTCAGGAGAGGATACCAGTTCAGCAGAATAAAGCTGGCGTTGAAGGGCATCTCCACTCCCCCGTTTCCCCAGAGGAGGAGCGAAAAAAAAGCAGCCACACCGCCAATGGCGGCAAAGACCCGTTGCCCGGTGAGGAGCATGAGGACCATGGAGGAGAAGATCAAAACAGCGATCAGTTCGTGACTCATTTTACTTTTCCCCCCTGGCTTTGGACAGATCCTTGAACCATTCAGCAATAGCCTGCAACAGCATCAATAAAATCCCGATGGTCATGACGACCTTGATGGGAACCAGGGGCGGTCCCCAGGGAGTATAGCTCTTTTGCTGATATTCAATGGCATAATCAAGGCTGGAAATGGAACCGATCAAGAGAACCACCATGTAAAAAATCAGGATGGGCCCGGTAATAAGATCGGCTATTGCTTTTCTCTGCTTGGACCATCGGCCGTAGAGCAGGTCCATCCGGACATGGCCGTCGATGATCATGGAATACCCGCCACCCAGAAGGTAATAGGCCGCCATGACAAACTGGGCGATTTCCACGGCCCAGATATGGGGCAGATTAAAGACGGTTCTGGATATGGACTCGAAGAGCAAGATACCGCCCATGGCAAAGACCAGATACATTGAAAACTTTCCCACAACCGTATTTACGGCCTCAACTGATCTTACAAAAATTCTAATTGGTTTGAGCATACTGCACCTTTAAATTCAATTCTTCTTTGCTGGATAAAAATGAGCAATTACTTACACAAGCCTCGATATATCCCCTGGTAAGTAATTGCTCAATCTAGGGTTCTTCAGAATCAACCTTCCCTGCCCGATTCCGGTTTACTGCGAAAGGCCGACATCATCCATCAATACTCAGCAGCCGCCGTATTAATACCGGTATGGAGGACCTGCTGCTTCCATGGTCTTGGTGTATTCTTTGAGAATGGCCACGACTTTGGCGTTTCTCGGACTCTTGGCGGCGACTTCATCCCATAATTTATAAGCCGCATCCTCAACCTGCTTCCATTCTTCCTGGGGAATGGTGGTCAACTGCATCTTGCCGCCCTTGGTCCGGTAATTGGCTTCTCCATACCAGTACCAGTGCTGACGGTAATAGTGTGAGCTGTCCATGCAGAGCCTGAACAAGGTTTTCAGATGCTCGGGCAGGGCATTCCATTTATCGGTATTGGCAAAATAGGAACCGGCCCAGGCCCCGGAGATGGGGTTGGTCAGGTAATATTTACACACATCGGCCCAGCCCACGGTATACACCTCGGTAATACCGGACCAGCAGACCCCGTCCAGCTCGCCTGTCTGGATGGCCATCTGGACATCTGAATAGGGAAGGGACATGGGGATGACACCGAATTGCTGCAGAAATTTCCCGCCGGTGGGGAAGGTATAGACTCTGAGACCCTTCAGGTCGGCCAGGCTCTTGATGGGTTTGGAGGTGGAAAAATTACAGGGGTCCCAGGCCCCGGTGCTCAGCCAGGTCACGCCTTTTACTTCAGCATAGGCTTCTTCCCAGATTTTATTGAGCCCCAGCCAGTTCCACAACGCGGGGACATCCAGGGAATAACGGGAAGCAAAGGGGAAATAGGCGGCAAATATGGCCACATCAACTGGAGCGGCCATGGAATCGTCATCACTCTGGGCAGCATCAATGGTGCCCTCGGCAACGGCCCTGAACAGTTCCCCCTGGGGAACAAGCTGGTCGGCATTATACAGTTCGATGACCATTTCCCCATTGGCTGCCTTATTAAAAGCGTCAATGGAAGGTTTGATGACATGCTCGGCCAAGGCGGGTCCTGCATAGGTCTGCAGCCTCCATTTCGTGGTCGTTTTTTTGCTTGTTACTACCGCCGGCCCTGATTCTTTTTTATTTTCAGAAGAATCTTCTGTTTTCTTTTCACACCCTAATATAAGCCCTACGGATGTTGCTGCAATTGCCGCTGCGGTTCCTGTTCCTGCTTTTTTGATAAATTCGCGTCTCTCCATTTTCCATCACTCCTTTGTTGATGTTTTATTTACACTCAACCAAATCATATAACAATGTGTTTAGGGATATCCCAATTATCCTGAACTCCACATGCAACACCATATGCCACATCTCGCCAAACAAACAATAGTTTTTTTGAAATATTACAGGATGACACCTGAAAATACTTCCTGCATCATGAACCCTTCCGGTGGCCGGTCAGGTCACCGGAAGGGGTGAATATTTACCCAAGCATTTTTCTGAGCAAGCCTTTTACAATCTGCACTTTGAAGGCGTTTTTGGCGAGCGGCCTGACCGCTTTCACGGCAAGGTCTCCGGCAGCCAGGGCGGTTTTATCACTGACCGGTTTGCCTTCCAGGAAGGTTTCAACCGCCTTGGCCCTCACCGGAACCGGCGCCACGGCCCCAAGGACAATGCTCGCCTTTTTAATGGCCTTTCCTTCCAGGTCAAAGGAATAGGCAAGGCTCACAATTGGAAAATCAATGGCATTTCGTATTCTGAATTTTTGATACCCCTGGCGATTGTTTTTTGAGGGCGCCGGGATTTCGATTTCTTCCACCAGCTCATCCTTCTCAAGAACCGTGCACTTCATGATGTTTGCAGCAAAGAAATCATCGGCGGCAATGGTCCGCCGGGTGGTTTTGATCTTTGCCCCCAGGGCCATGAGGGCCGGGGCCATATCCGATGCATTCACGGCAATGCAGCCGCAGTTGACACACCGGGCCGCTTCGGACCGGATACCCTCCAGGGTTTGGATGTCCGGGGTTCTGCTGCCTTTGTTCTGACCGTCGCAATGCATGTCCAGGGATTGCCCCATGGGCATATGGGACAAAGGTTTGATCTTGGCAATGGCATAGGCGGTTTTGCGCCCGGCGGCCACGGCATGGATAACGGACAGGGGGCCGCTCACGATGTCGCCGCCGGCATAGACGCCTTCTATACTGGTAGCCCTGGTTTTTTCATCAACGACAATGAGGCCGCGCAGCGTTTCCACCTCATCCTTGGTATAGGCGAGGTCTGTGGATTGCCCGATTGCCAGGATGATCTGGTCTGCTTCAAGGGTCTTTTTGACGGTCGGATCAAAGCTGGGGTTAAACCGGCCGGCCCCATCGAACACAGATTTACAGCTCACTACCTCCATTCCGTTGATGCGACCCTTTCTCTCGATGATCCGGTCCGGGCCAAAGGAAGTGAGGAAGGTGACCCCTTCATGGAGGGCTTCGGCAATCTCTTCTTCAAAGGCCGGCATTTCCTCCCGGGACTCCAGGCAGACCATGGTGACCTTGGCCGCGCCCAGACGGCGGGCGGTCACCGCTACATCCACTGCCACATTACCACCGCCAATGACCAGGACGGTTTTGCCCACAGCAGGCTTTTTGCCCAGCTCAATGGAGGATAAGAACTCAATACCCGGCGTCAGCAATTCCTTTTTGGCCATATCCAGAGATCTTTCCCCCCAGGCTCCTGAAGCCAGAAACACGCTTTTGAATTTCTTTCTCAGGTCCTTGAAGGTGGTTCCCTTCTGGCCCACAGGGGTATTCATTTTAAAGGTGATGCCCATGGCCTCAAAGGCCTTAACCTGTTTTTCAACCACCTCCTTGGGAAGCCGGTGGGCCGGAATCCCATAGGTGAGCATGCCGCCGGCCTTAGGCATCTTGTCAAAGACCGTAACCTGATACCCGGCTTTTCGCAGATAGTAGGCGGCTGAAAGCCCTGCAGGACCTGAGCCGACAACGGCCACCCCTTCTTTGCGCTGCTTTTTGGGAGGGGCCAGGAATTCCGAGGCATGGTCCAGGATATAATCCCCGACCACCTGTTCGACATTCCGGATGGACACGGCTTCGTCAAAATCAGACCGGTTGCATTTGGACTCGCATAGATGAGGGCAGATTCGGCCGGTAACGGCCGGAATGGGGTTGCCGGCAAGGATGATCAGGGCCGCAGCCTTCAGGTCTCCCCTGCGGACATGGTCCATATAGGCCGGGATCTCAATGTTCCCTGGGCAGGTCTGGGTGCAGGCCGGCACGCCAACCCGGACGCTGCCGAAAATAGAATGATACCGGTTCTCCCCCAGCAGGGCCGCGCATTTGCTGCCGCCTTTTCTCAGACAGTGGAACATATCCTCCGGGGTCCGGTAATACCAGCAGCGCGGCTCCTGGCAAATATTTCCGCCCAGGGTTCCCATGTTCCTGATCTCGGGAGAGGCCACGGACCGGGCTGCTTCTGCCAGCAGAGCATAGTTTTTCCGGATGGTCTCATTTTTGGAGATGTCTGTGAGAGTAGTCAAAGCACCGATGCGAAGCCCATTTTTGCCCGTCTTCACATAGCTGAGGTTTGGGATGGTCTTAAGATCCACCACGAGTTCCGGGGATTCGGCATGGATTTTGTCCTTGAGCACCCCCAAAAGATCTGTGCCTCCCGCAATTGCCGAAGCCTTTCCCTTGGACAAGATTGCCGTGGCTTCCGTAAGAGACGAGGCTGATATATGTTTGAAATTTCTGAGAGTCATCTTTTTCTCCTTAAACCTTTCCCAGGGCCCGGATGATTTTTTCGGGCTTGACCGGAATATCATTAATTCTGACACCGATGGCGTTATAGATTGCATTCATAATCGCGCGAGGTGTGCAGGTCAGCGTTCCTTCCCCGATTCCACAGGCCCCGTATTTCCCGGCGCCTTTCCAGACCTCAAGCAGGAGGGGGTCGATATCCGGCATATCCGCCATGGTGGGAATCTTATAATCGATAAAATTAAAATTCAGGGGCACGCCGGTGGATTCATCATAAATAATTTCTTCGGTCAAGGCTTCGCCCATCCCCATGACCTGGCCGCCCACCTGCTGTGCTTCGGCGCCGGAGGCGAACATGACGGTACCGCAATCGTTGATGACCACCAGGTGAAGCACATCCACCTTTCCGGTGTCGGTATCCACTTCCACTTCGGCAAAATTGGCAAAATAGGGGACACCGGTTTTTTTCTTGTTAATGCCCCGGCTCATCATGACGACAACGGGCAATATGTCATTTTGAAATAAAACCTCTTTCACGGCCAGGCTCTGTTTCGGTTTTTTCCGCACAAAAATACGGCCGTCAATAATATCCAATTCCTTGGATGCAAGTTTGAAAACAGGTTCGGCCCGCTTAAGAACCTGCTTTTTAACTTCCTTGGCCGCATCGGCAAGCACTTCAGACTGTAGAAAAGACACGGCGCTGTCCGTCTGCACACAGTCCTTCAGACTGGTTTCCGTATCCACCACATGGTTCCAGTGGATATCCTCGGGCGTGATGCCGAGAAAGCTCAAGGCCTCTGCGCAACCGAGAACATTGCAGGTATTGGAGCCGGTCCCGGTTTCCACGGTAGCTGCATCCAGGATGACGGTCCCGTCGGGATTCAGGGTTATGGAAACCTGAATCTCACCACGGCGCACTTCCTGCCATTCCGCATGCCATGCCGGATGCAGGGAAAATCCCACCCCGCGTCGTTTTGACTTGCCGTAGACAGACCCCTGGCCGGGCTTGGCATTTCGTTTTTTACGCCATCCGATTTTTTCCGCGCCCTGTTTCAGGACCTGGGTTAGGCTCTTGTCCGGGAGTTTTTCCCATTCATGGCCGAAATTCTTAATACACAGGTCAATGGGATCCATATCCAGCTTTTCAGCCAGAAGGTCCACCATATGTCCGAAAATCAAATTAAACTGTGAATTGCCGACACCTCTCATCATACAGGCCGGCAATTTATTGGTATACACCCCATAGGATTCCATTTTGACGTTGGGGATATGGGCAAAGGAAACTTCGGCGATCTCGGCAGGCGCAAATTTCAAGGCAAAGATGGTGTGGTCGGCATAGGCCCCTGAATTACCGATGGATTTAAAATACATGGACGTAATGGTCCCGTCTTTTTTGGCGCCGACCTTGCCAAAATATATGGCCGGCTGGCGGGAATCATGGAAACTTTCCCTGCGAGTATGCCTGAATTTTACGGGGCGGCCTGTTTTCCGGGAGAGCATGGCCGTGAACAAAAAGAAAGGCTGGTCACCGGTATCCCCCCGGCCGAACTGCCCGCCGACATAGGAACTGACCACTTTTACCTTGTTGATGGGAAGATCCAGCATTTCACTGATGTGCATGCGGGTCTGGTCCGCTTCAAAGGAATTGGAATAGAGGGTTAGCTTTTCGTCCGTCCAGTCAACGACGCAGCACCAGTTGTCAAGGGAGCCCTGGGTTGCATTGTGATGGATGGAGGTTCCCTCAATCACCACATCGGCCTTGGCAAAATCCTTATCCACATTCCCCTTGTTCACAAATATATCCTCCCCTCCCACTTTGTCCTTAGGCAGGATATTGTTTTTGCTGATTTCCGGATGGATCACGGGGGCACCCGGTTTCATGGCTTCAAGAGGATCAAGGACAAAGGGCAGAACCTCCCATTCCACATCAATCAGCCGCAGGGCTTCTTCTGCAACGGCTTCACTCTCTGCCGCCACCACGGCACCTACCTCATCGGTAACCCAGCAGGCATAATCTCCCAAGACCCGCCGGTCTTTATAGTTTCTCCACATCATCCGGTCATAGGAAACCGTATCCACCCCATCGGTCCAGCCGGCATTGGTGGATTTCATGGAGGTAAATTCCCGGTCCTTGTAAGTCATTACCGCGGCCACGCCGGGGAGCTTTTCCGCCCGGCTCACGTCGATTTTTTTAATCCGGGCCCGGGCGTGGGGGCTGCGCATGACCTTGGCATACAAAAGATCGGGGAACCGGCTCAGGATGGTCAGGTCATCGATATATTCCACCTTTCCGGCGGCCTTTTCCCGGGCATCAATCCTAGGCCGGTAACTTCCGATAAATTTGCGGTTGGAACGCGGTTTATAAGGCTGTTTCATGACTTTTCTCCTTTTTTCGCAATTTTTTCCGAGGCATGGGTGACAGCCTGGGCAATGGCGGCATAACAACCGCAACGGCAGATATGGCCGGAAAGGGCCTCCTTGATCTCGGGAAGCGTCGGTTTTGGGTTCTCGTTCAGGAGGGCCTTAGTGCCCATGACAAAACCAGGGGTGCAGATGCCGCACTGAAGGGCTGTGCCGTAACCGGGTTCACACTGCTCGGCAAAGGCTTCCACCACCGGGTCATCCTTTGGAAGGCCTTCTATGGTGAGTATCTCATGGCCGTTGGCTTCAATTGCCAGCATCATGCAGGACAATATGGCCTTGCCGTCCATGATTACGGTGCAGGCGCCGCAACCGCCTTCGTCACATGACACCTTGAGCCCGGTATACCCCAATTTTTCCCTCAATAGAAAAGAAAGCGTCATCGTGGGCGTGATGTCCCGCTCAAGTTCAAAATTATGCCGGCTTCCATTGATGTTTATCCTTATATCGGATGGTTGCCCGGCAGCGGTCTTCCTTGTCCCTTTAGATGATTTAGGCATTGCTCGTCCCCTTTGATTGTTCGATAATAAAAAATATTTTTTTCAGCATGTTAAATGCCTCCCTCCCTGTGTGTCAACAAAAAATTATCTGGTAATGCTGAATATTAGAATTAAAACAAAACATTCCTTTTTGTCAAGAAAACTATTTAGAATTTTCTTTTTATTCAA
>JAABTB010000017.1 GCA_011390085.1 Desulfobacula sp. | reverse complement strand
GCTTGAAAACCTTGGCTGAATTGATTGACAACCTGAATCAGGATACGGACATTACCAAACGCTTCGGACAAAAAGGCCTGGGGCAGAGAAATTTGGGGCGGGCGGTTCAGTTGCTCTTGGAAAGCTCGGAAACCAATGAAGGTCAGTGTATGTTTGCCTTGGATATTTTTAACGCCCTTGAAAGAACGGTTCTGGATTATGTTCATGAGCCTGCCGACAGGGCAAAATTCAAGGAAGACCTGAAGATTGCCAGGGGTCTATACCGGGAACGGATTATGACGGAAATGTTTAATGCTTACATGGACGAGCCCCTTGCCATTAAAAAGGACGTGATGAATTACGTCAATATGATCATAGGGGTGGATGCAGAGCATCTGGGCCCTGATATGATGTGGAAATATAGGGACCCCCAGACCGGAGACCTCAGGGCCCTGAAGATCGATGAACGTTATATTAAAAACGTTGAAGAACGACTGGGTCTCAAAACAGAAGAGCAAAGGGCGTCTTTCAGAAACTCCATTCGAAAAATTTACGGCCAGAAACTTTCTGTGGATCCGAATTATGATTTTATGGATAATCTCGAACTTGTGAAGGCCATTACCGATGTCCGGCTTAAATCCGACATCGCCGGTGCCGGTTCCCTTATAGGAGCGCTGGCCAACAGGACCAATGAGGAAAATCAAAAACTCTATGACAGAATGGTGTATACCATGAATGAAAAACTTGGATATTGCAGAACCTGCGCCCAGAAGACCATTGAATATTTCTGCAGTCAAGAGGATGACAAATAAACAAGGGAGGCAAAATTTATGATAACCCTTGATGAACTTCTTGAAAAAGACAGAAGACGGGAGGAAGACGGATTCAAGCGAAAAATCCGGATCGGCAGGATTGTTAAGCCCGGAACAGGGGGTAAAGAGAAAATCATCATTGTTCCCACCACAGTGGAAGAAAAATTTGTCCATGATGAGATACGCCTTGAGCAGGAACCGGGAGAAGGTGAACCCACGGGCGGAACCGGGGAGGGAGAAGAAGGAGAGGTAATCGGAGAACAGCCGGTTCGCCCCCAGGAAGGAGAAGAAGGAGAGGAAGGCGCCGGGGAGGGCCCGGGCCAGGGCGAGGGCGGAGAGCACGAGCTTGAATCCAATGCCTATGAATTAGGCAAAGTGCTTTCCCAGGATTTTCAACTGCCCAATCTAAAAGATAAAGGTAAAAAAAGAACCCTGGCAAGATATATTTATGATTTAACGGATAAAAACAGGGGAGTCGGCCAGATACTGGATAAAAAAGCCACTTTGAAACGAATTGTCGAAACCAATATCACCCTTGGGAATATTCCGGATATCGACAATATTGATACTACAAAATTTATCATTTCGCCCCGGGATTTGATTTACAGAATTCTATCCAGGGAAAAAGACTTTGAATCCCAGGCCCTTGTATTTTTCCTAAGGGATTATTCAGGGTCAATGAGCGGAAAAGTTACCCAGACAGTTGTTTCCCAGCATGTCATGCTGTATTCCTGGCTGCTCTACCAATATGAAAAACAGGTGGAAACCCGGTTTATCCTCCATGACACGGAAGCCAAGGAAGTTTCTGATTTTTACAAATATTATTCCTATAAGGTAGCCGGCGGGACTAAGGTTGCTACTGCTTTTAAGCTGGTAAACGATATTGTCGAACGCGAGAATCTGGCCCGGGATTATAATATTTATGTTTTCCATGGAACGGATGGTGATGACTGGGACAAAGACGGAAAACAGACCATCGCCGAGATTGAAAAAATACTGACCTATGTTTCCAGGATCGGGATTTCCATTGTGGAGCATTCCTATGTGGGATCAAAGCAGACAGAGGTGGAAAACTATTTAAAATCCTCAGGAATACTCACCAAACACAGCAATCTCATCAAAATGGATGTGCTGGATGAAAATGCGGATGATTCAAGAATCATTCAGGGCATAAAACAGCTCATCAGTTAAGACATCAGGCCGGTCAATCCGAAAGTGAGATAATGATATGGAACTTGTAAGTCAACATGTCAAAGGCATCATGGAAGAATGCAAATTAAGGGCCATGGATCACGGCTTGACATTTGATGATGAAACCCTTGAATATATTGTGACCAATCGGGATATGATAGAACTCAGCCCGAAAGTCATGATTCCGACCCTATATGACTATTGGGTCCATGATGTTCGCGTCCTTTCCGGAAAGGGCATGTACGAAGCCTATCCTTCAAACCCATTTGAAACCGTAATTAATACAAGGCCTGCCATTTCATTCTACAATGACAACAATCCCGATTGGCTGAATGTGATGATCTTCTATCATGTATTAGGCCATATCGATTTTTTTCAGAATAATCTTTTTTATAAAAACACCTGGGATATTGATCTCACCGGGCAGGCCCTGTCAGATAAGCGGATGATAGCAAAACTGAGGTCTGAAAAGGGGAGATGGGTGGATTACGCCATTGAATTTTCAAGGGGAATAGACAATCTGGTTGGATATCACAGGGAACTGAACCTGAATATTTTAAATGAATCAAAACAACCCCTGAATCGGACGGATTTTTATTTTGATATCTTTTTGCAGAAAATTAAACATATATCCCATAACGACTATCTTAAGGAAATTACGCGATACAATGAGGGCCTTCACAATAATGGGGATTTTTTTAACCTGGTGATCAATAAATATCCCGAGTTTGAAGAACTATATCGGAAAGAGCTTCTCATCAAGCGAAAAACAGAACTGGACATTATGGAATATATCATCCGGAATTCCCCTTTTTTGAAAGAAGATGAAAATGAATGGATGAAAACCGTCATGCAGATCGTCCGCAATACCTCATTATATTTTCAGCCCCAGATCAGAACCAAAATCATGAATGAAGGCTGGGCCAGCTACTGGCATGAATATCTGTTCATGAGAGATGACCGGATCTGCGGCCATGAAGTAGATTATGCCAAGGTCAATGCCGGCGTCACCTCCATGCCCAAGGTCGGGCTCAATCCCTATGCTTTGGGCATGAGACTGTTCCAGCATATTAAGGATATGGAAGACAGGGACTGCTATTCCTTTGAGTATGCGTTGTTAAAAGATGAGATTGGAAAAAAGAAATTCAACAAGGCTAAAGCCTCAGGAGCCGACTATATCTTGAAGGTCCGGGAGAATTTTAATGATTTTACCTTTATAAATTCATTTATTGATCAGGAATTTATGACCGCGCACAATCTCTTTGTGGCAGGCAAACGGTTTAACAATGCAAGGATGTCCATTGAATATTATATCAAATCCAAAAAGGCGGAAGATTATAAAGAGATGCTTGTGGACACCCTTTATCATCCTCCTGAAATATTTGTGGATCTTTCTCTCACCAAAAACGGGGTCCTGTATCTGAACCATAAATTTGAAAGCAAGCCTTTGAAAACGGATTATATTGAAAATACAATGATCGGTATCGAATATTTATGGGGTGGCCCTGTTCATCTCGAGACCAGTGAACCCGCCACACCCGGAAAGACGGCAGCAGCTTACGCAAATTTCTGGGACCCTGCTTCTCAGCAGACTGAAGAAAAAAAGCCTGAACCCGTCAAATGGAAAAGAATGCTTTATATCATGGAAAACCGAAAACTTCATAAACGGGAGCTATAGACCGATATGGAAACCCATATTCCCAACACCCTATCCGTGGATCAAACCCTTGAACTGCTTGATAAGAGCATGACGGATTATCAAAGGCTCAAGCCGGTTCCCTTTGAAGAATTTCTGGCTATTCTGAATGCAAAACCATCCCAGATTCTGAGAAATATATTTCAGACTTTCCATGATATGATTAAAACCTATGTGGTTGAGCCTCAAGACACCCTATCCGAAGAAGGCGATCATCTTTCATTCACCAATTATGATTGCTCCCGGTTATTTGTGGAAGGGTCTGAAAATCCGTTTTTTACGGACATGCTGTTTGCCAACCGGTTTATGAAACAGATGGAATACCTCCGCCATGGCGCCCAGCAAAACAGAATCTATATTTTTTACGGGCCCCATGGATGCGGAAAAAGCACATTTTTAAATAATCTGCTCAAAAAATTTGAACAATACGCCAATACGGAAGAAGGACTCCGATATGAAATCGTATGGCGGTTGAATATTAAAAAACTTCAGGATAAGGAAAAATCTTTGACCGTATCCGCCTTTGAAAAGCTCATTCATTATGTTGAAAAAGGGGAAGAGAATTTTAAACCGGATGCAAATGAAAAATTATTCGGAGGACCCGAGGCCGAGTATATTGAGATTCCCTGTATTTCCCACGACAATCCCTTTCTTGCCATTCCCAAGGATCAGCGAAGAATCGTTCTGGATGAATTGATTAAAAATGATGAATTCAAATGGCGTCTTTTTACGGAAAAAGAATATGAATGGGTGTTTAAAGAAGAGGTTTGCACCATCTGCTCGTCCATTTATCATTCATTGCTGGAGCGGCTTGGCAATCCGTCGGAAGTGTATAAGATGCTGTATGCAAGGCCCTATTATTTCAACCGCAGACTGGGCAACGGAATCAGCGTCTTTAACCCCGGTGACAGCCCGTTAAAGCAGAATGTCCTTTCCAATGAGATGCTTCAAAACCGGATCAATTCCCTCTTTCAAGACAGTAATATTATCAGTTACCAGTATTCGAGGTTTGCCAAAATCAACAATGGGATCTATGCGCTCATGGATATCAAATCCCATAATATCGAAAGAATGGTTGAGCTTCATAATATTATTAGCGAAGGCCTGCATAAGGTTGAAGACATTGAAGAACGGGTGGCTTCGTTGTTCTTTGCGCTGATGAATCCGGAAGATAAGCGAAGCATCCGTGACTTCCCGTCATTTGAAGACAGGATCCAGTATATTGATATCCCTTACATCCTGGATATGAAAACCGAAGTCAAAATATTTATTAATATTTTCGGCCGTCATATTGAAGGCAGTTTTTTACCCATGGTGCTTGAAAATTTTGCCAGAGTCATCATCTGTACTCGAATCGGCAAAAAATCCCAGGCCCTGGCCGAATGGATAAAAGATCCGGCCAAATATAAGAATTTCTGTGATGACCAGCTCATGCTGCTGAAAATGCAATTGTTTTCCGGAAATATACCCAAATGGCTTGAGGAAGACGATATTAAATCACTTGACAACAAGATGCTGAAAAAGATAATTGCAGAGTCTGAAATTTACGGCAAGGAAGGATTGTCCGGCCGGGATTCCATTAAATTGTTTGATCAGTTCTATTCCAAATATGCCAAAGAGGATCGGCTGATCAATATGCCGGATCTGTGTATGTTTTTTAACAAACTGGATGATCCGCCCAAACGGATGATTCCGCCGGGGTTTCTGGAGTCCCTGTTGAGAATGTACGATTACAGTGTTCTTCAGCAGGTAAAGGAATCTTTGTATTATTATAATGAAGAACAGATTGCCAAGGATATTAAAAATTATATTTCCGCTATTACCAATGATATTGATTCCATCGTCAAATGTATTTTTACAAAAGAAGAAATCCATGTCACTGAAGCCTTTCTTGAAAGTATTGAAAACCGGCTTCTTTCTTCCAATATGGACAAGACCCGAAGACATGAAATCCGGAATGACGTGTTAAAAGAATATACCACCCGGACCCTTACCCACGAGATTATGATAGAAGGAAAAAATATCACGGAAACCAGGCTGTTTGAATCCTTGTATGATCGATACGTCCACAACCTCAAAAAAAAGGTGTTGGAGCCTTTTATCGAAAATGAAAACTTCAGAAATGCCATCAAAGATTTTGATACCGAGAAGTTTAAAGCCCATGATAAACGCATCAAAAAAGATGTTAAATTCCTGCTGACCAACCTTTCAAAAAAATTCGGATACACCACCCAGGGGGCCAATGAAGCCTGTATTTACGTTATAGATAATGATCTTGCCAATAAATTCAAATAATTTAGTCGCCAATATTGGCAATCAAAACAGAAGCATTGTCATCATCCCCACCGATGGGTCACACAAAGCCTATCTGACATCCCGCCTTTACAAAACAAAAAAAAGACCGGTTGTCGTGGTATTGAAAGATGCCCATAGCGCATTAAGCTTTATGGAAGAATTGAAATTTTTTCTTCCTGAAGACAAACAGCAAATTGTTTTTTTTCCGGAGTATCCGATTCTTCCATTTAAATCCCTTTCCTATCATAGAGATATCTCGATAAAAAGACTGGCTGCTTTATCCCACATCATGAATGCACAACATCCATTGCTGATCCTTACGACAGTGGACACGCTATTGCAAAAACTGATACCAAAGACAAGCCTGAACAGTTTTGCCGAGCTGGTGATTGTAAATGAGGAATTGGACAGGGATGGCCTTATTCTTAAACTCGAGTCCGGCGGGTATTTAAGGACATCCCTCGTGGAAGACCCGGGTGAGTATTCCGTCCGTGGGGGAATTCTGGATATTTATGCGCCGGGAAATGCCCATCCGGTCCGGATAGAATTTTTCGGGGACCTGGTCGAGTCCATCCGGTATTTTTCTCCCTATACCCAAAGAGGATTTAAAGATATTTTTGAATTTGTTATTTCCCCCGCCAATGAAGCGGTTCTGACCAAAGCGGAACTGCCCCATATCCTCGCCCGGCTCAGAGAGGCCGGAACATCTTCAGGACTGGATGCCCCCAAAATCAGGGAGTATGCGAATCAGATCCGTGAATCCGGCAGATTCCCCGGCATTGAAAGCATGTTGTCCATTGTTTATGAGCAGTTGGACACCCTGTTGGATTATATTCCGCCAAAGAGTTTCTGGGTCCTTGATCATCCCGAAGAACTGGAAGCATTTGCAAATGAGTTTGAAACCAAGGCAGTCATCCAGTATAAAACCAACAAGGTCGAAAAAAGACTCTGTGTTGAACCCGGATCCGTCTGTCTTGAATGGGAACAGGTTCAATCCGGGATCCTAACAAATCAATATACGGCCTTTCATCAGTTTCCAATTGTTCAGCCCTCCTCTGATGACGCAATTCCAGTGTTTTCGTTCTACTATGAAGACAATCTCCCCCTTTCTTCACAATTGAAGCGGGAGGGGTTCAAGGACAATCCCCTGTTGCCCCTGGCCCAATGGTTTAAACAGCATATGGCCGAACAGTTTAGAGCTTTGTGCATCCTGACCCAGGAATCCCAGGCTAAAAGACTGATTTCCCTATTACAGCCCTATGGATTGGAACCCTTGCCCTGTAAATCCTTCAGCCTTGCAATGGTAAATCCTCCCGGTATTTATTACCTGTTTGGTGAACTATCCTCCGGATTCGTTCTGAAGGACCATTTCCTTGCCCTTGTGACGGAAAATGAAATCTTCGACAGGAAAAGAATCCGGAGGCAAGGGTCCGGTAAAAGAGATCTGAAAACCGAACTCATTGCACCGGAAGAATTGAAAAACGGGGATATTGTCGTTCATATCGAACACGGCATCGGGCGCTATGAAGGTCTGTGCAGCCTGGCCATAGACAAAATCGTGCAGGATTTTATTCTCATCGTGTATCAGGATGACGACAAACTCTATCTGCCGGTTGACCGTATTGAAATGATCGGTAAATATATCGGCGTGGAAGGGTATGAACCCCTTCTGGATAAAATCGGATCCAAGGCCTGGATAAAATCCAAGGCCAAAGCCAGGGAAGAAGTCGAAAAGCTGGCCGCAGACTTGTTAAACCTTTATGCACAAAGAAAGGTCAATACCGGTTTTTCATTCAGCCGGCCGGACAATTATTATGATGATTTTGAGGCAGCCTTTCCCTATGAGGAAACCCGGGATCAATTAAGAGCCATAGATGATGTCCACCTGGATATGGAATCTTCCATTCCCATGGACAGGCTGGTCTGCGGTGATGTGGGCTACGGGAAAACAGAGGTTGCCGTCAGAGCCGCCTTTAAAGCGGTCAATGATGGGAAACAGGTGGCGATTGTCGTACCCACCACCATTCTTGCAGAACAGCATCTGTCCACTTTCAGGGAACGCTTTGCAGGGTATCCGGTCCATATTGAATGTCTTTCAAGATTCAGATCCCGGAAAGATCAGACCAGAATACTCAAGGGCATCAGTTCCGGTCTTGTGGATATTGCCATTGGAACCCACCGGCTCCTGCAGAAAGATGTTGATTTCAAATCCCTTGGGCTCCTGGTCATTGATGAAGAGCAACGGTTTGGGGTCAAACATAAAGAAAGCCTGAAAAAGAAACGGAGTACGGTGGATGTCCTTGCTTTGACGGCAACCCCCATTCCCCGGACCCTTCATCTGTCCTTGACGGGCATGAGGGATATCAGTGTCATTAAAACGCCCCCAGCAGACCGGCAGCCCATCGTTTCCTATATTTCAACATATGACGCCGCCATAGTCAAAGATGCCGTGAAACGGGAACTGTCCCGAAAAGGTCAGATTTTTTATGTTCACAACAATATCAAAACCATTTCAAAAATTGCGGAAAATCTTGCGGAACTTGTTCCGGAAGCAAGGATAGGGATCGCCCACGGCAGACTTTCCGAAACAGAACTTGAAAAAATCATGTTTCAATTTGTTCATTTTGAGATCGATATCCTGGTCTGTACCACCATTATAGAATCGGGGCTGGACATTCCTTCGGCAAATACCATGATTATCGACAAGACTGAAAATTTCGGCCTGTCCCAAATCTATCAGCTTCGGGGCCGCATCGGCCGGGGGGATCACCAGGCTTATGCCTATCTTTTTATTTCCGATGAAACCCGGTTGACAAAAGATGCTAAAAAACGATTGTCCGCATTAATGGAATACAAAGATCTCGGCTCAGGTTTCCAGATCGCCATGAAGGACCTCCAGATCAGGGGTGCCGGTACGGCCCTGGGCGCTTCTCAATCCGGTCATATCGCAGCCGTTGGATATGATATGTTTTTAAAATTACTGGACCAGGCCGTCCATGATTTAAAGGGAGAAGAAACCATTGAACCGCTGGAGCCGGAAATTAATGCGGCCATGTCCTCAGGATTTCCTGAAGATTATATAGAATCGGTTGAGCAGCGGTTGACCCTGTACCGGCGTCTGTCCAGAATCACCCGGATTTCAGATATCAGCGATATGAAAAAAGAACTTATGGACCGTTATGGGCGACTGCCAAAGGAAGCGGAAAACATGCTTTTAAAAATCATGCTGAGGGTTTATTGTATCCAGGCAGGCATTCAACGGCTTGATATCACACCGGACATATTGACGCTGACTTTTTCGGAAAAACACAGGGAAAAACCGTTGAATATGGTAACCGGGCAGATTAATAAACTTTTTCCGTTTGAATTCATTAAAAAAGACAGCATCCGGATTCAACTGGGAAGAAATAGAAATAATATCTCCCGGGCCCTCCTTGAAACCCGGGATATTCTCAAAGCCCTGCCCTGAATACGGTTCCCCCTCATTCTGTATATAGCAGAATACACACCGGAGCGTACGGGCCTACCCAATATAGTTACAAAAAGAATAAAACTCCGAGCCGCCGAAGATCATGTCGCCCGCTGTTATGTTTTTGCGATCTCAAGGGGTTCGGCAAAAATGCAGCTTAAGATGACCATGTCCTCATCGTTTTCCGAATGGATTTGATAGGGCAGTTTCTGGAAGAGTTTTCTCATGCCTTTGTTCTCGGGAGAGGTGTAGGCCACAAGGCCTTTGATGCCGTTGTCCCTGGCCGCCTCGGCCAGTTTATCCTGAAGGATGCAGGCAATTCCCATGCCCTGGTATTCTTTGGACACGGAAAAGGCCACTTCTGCCATATTGATGATGGAATTCCTGAAATACTCTCCAACGGCAATGATCTTTTCAAAGCCCACCTCCCCGATGGTGGCCACAATGGTCAGGTCATTGATATAATCAATCTCAAAGGTGGTATTGATCTGGTCATGGACAAAGCTTTTTTTCTCATGGAAGAACCGGGACACGATATCTCCCCGGTTCATGGAATAATAGTGTTCCTGGATGCTTCTTTCGTCTACGGGTTTGGCCGGCCGGAAGGTAATGGGAATCCCGTTGATAGTGATGGTTTCTTCATATTTCAGCGGATAGACCCCTTTTATGGCCTGTTTGAACTTCCGGTCGATGTCGATGAGATCCAGCTCCCTGGCCTTGGAGAACAATTCGTCCCTGAAATCCGGGTGGGCAATGCTGATCAGGGCCATGGCCCTTTCCTGAAGGGTCTTGCCGAAGAGGTTCACCACCCCGTATTCCGTGGCCACATATTGGACATCCCCTCTGGGTACCACAACGGCAATATCGGATAAAGAAGGAATAATGCGGCTTTTCTGCCCCTGGTCCGATGTGGAGGTCAACATGAGGATGGATTTTCCCCCTTCCGACATGGCCGCTCCCCGGGTAAAATCCAGAAGCCCGTTGATTCCGGTATAATTGTTAAAGGGCAGGGCATCGGCAGCCACCTGTCCGGTCAAATCTATGGCCATGGCCGTATTCAGGGAGATCATGGCATTGTGCCGGGCAATGATGGAAGGGTTGTTGATATAATCGGAAGGGTGAAATTCAATGGAGGGGTTGTCATCGATGAAATCGTATAAAAGCTTTGAGCCCACGGCGCTTCCCGCCACAAGTTTTCCATTGTTGAAACCTTTTTTCCGGTTTGTAATCACCCCGATGGATACCAGCCGCATGAGCCCGTCGGACAGATACTGGGAATGCACACCGATATCATTTTTTTCCGATAAACACAGCATAATGGCTTCATTGGTCACCCCGAGGCTGGTTTGGAGAGTTGACCCGTCATCAATGAGCCTAGAAATGTGTTTAGCAATGCTGTTGGCCTCCTCAAGTTCGGGAAGGGGCCGGATGGTGAGAAGGTCTTCCTCGTGTTCAACAATATGATCCACATCATTGACGTGAATAAAACTTCTGCCCAGCACCCTCGGCATATTGGGGTTGACCTGGCAGATCACAATATCCGCCGCTTCACAGGCGGCTAGAGTGATATCCACGGAAACGCCCAGGCTCATCCATCCGAAATCATCGGGTGGGGACGCCTGGATCAGGGCCGCATTGATGGGCATCATCCTGGATTTGAAAAGATGGGGGATCTGTGAAAGATTGATGGGCGTGATAAATCGTTTGTTTCTGTGGATTTTTGTGGATGAGGCAGAGCCGAGATAAAAGGACCGGATATTAAATTGCTGGGAATGGGACCGGTTGGCAATCAACGTCAACGGACCGCTTTCAATGCTCAGCAACCTCACGATTTCAAGATCGGTGAATCTGCCGGCAGCGCTGGACAGGGCATTGACCAGATGCTGGGGTTCACCGCAGGAAGATCCGATAAATACGCGTTGACCGGGTTTGATATGTTTGAGGGCCTCATCAGCGCTGGTGCTTTTTTGGATATAATTATCTGCCCAATAAATTGTTTTCTGCATATAAGGGTGTCTCCGTTTTTAATTTATGTTTCCTGATCGGCATATTATCATGAAACTGCAGTGAGAGCATTAAAAGTTTACACGTTGCCCAAAAAATTAGATATGCCGGGTGGTGTTTTAATATCTTTATGCTTGCGGATTTCAGTTCTTTCCTGTATTTATTCGGATAAATCAATTAATGAATCCTATTCAAAAAATAATGAGGTCACCATGGGTATATATGAACGCAAGCAGAGAGAAAAAGAAAAAAGAAAAATTGAAATCATTAACGCGGCGAGAAAAGTGTTTTCAAGCAAGGGGTTTAATTCTTCAACCATGGAAGAAATCGCCACTGAGGCGGAATTAAGCCCTGGAACCCTGTATCTGTATTTTAAAAATAAAGAAGAACTGCATACCTCGCTTTCCATTGAAATACTGAAATATCTGGCAGATGAAATCCAAAAAGTGGTTATTGAAGATATCTCGGTAGAGAAAAAAATTGATCGTTTCCGTGATGTATTTATCCAGGTCTATGACCATGATCCTAATATTCTCATCAACCTCTTTCACCTTCAATCCGGCGAAACCCTTCAAAATCTTTCCGATGAAGTTCTTCAGCAGATAAAAATCTATTCAAGCCTGGCCCATGGCGCCATCACCAATGTCATAAAAGAAGGGATAGAACAAGGCATCTTCATTGATGAACATCCTGTGGCCCTAGCCGATGTTCTGTGGGCTTCCTATGCCGGAATCGTCCTCTGGGTGGACTCCAAAAGGCTGCTGAACGATCAGAAGGATTTTGTCAAGCCCACCTTAAAAACTGCCTTTGCTCTCATCAGCAGAGGATTGCAGAAAAATTGAGCTATTTGCACAACCGGTGAACGGTCTGTGCATGCCATTCTCCCCTGCCTGAAAAGGTAGGGATGCGTTTCTCTTTCAAATAATCCGCAATGGCGCCAAAGGTTGTCTCATTTTTTCGCATAGTTCTGATCAATACAAGAATTTCGTCTTTGGTATAATGGGTTCCAGAGGATGTGTCTCCGGCTTTTATTTTGATCCCGTTCTCTGCGGCTGACAGCGAATCCAGGGAGAATAGGCTGTTCAGATGGTCAAAAAAAGTTGAGACGGCATTGTATTGACGAATCCTGGCCTCAAGTAATAGATCGTTGGATTCCAGGAATTTTTCCAAACCCTGGGCCACACGGGATGTGTTTTCGGAAAATTCCGGCAAAATGTCCGTCAGGCCTG
>JAABTB010000016.1 GCA_011390085.1 Desulfobacula sp. | reverse complement strand
CTGACAAGAGAGACAACACGGGCTCGGAAGAAGCGGGTTTTTTACCCTGAATTGGCCTGCGATCGGTTTGTGCATAATAATGACCGTCAAGATTTTTTTTAGGGCCGGAAGGCTCTTTTTTACGGGTATTCCTCAAATTTTTTAAAAAATCATTCATCCTGGCACCTCCCGGATAATCAGGTTATAAACGAATTTACGATAATTGTCTTTTTGAAGCGCTTAACTGATTCTTATCTGCTGAATTTAATTTCAAGTATCTATCATAATCCAGTTGCAAAGAGCAAGTCAAATGCTATTTTTACAGCAATTCTCGGTTTCAGGGTTTGAACTTGCCATTGCAACCCGTTTGCAAACATCCTTGAAAGTTTAAACAGCATGGTTATTTTATACAGGGGTTGGGGTGATGGGGAAAGACCTGGCAGGGCAGCCTAATCCATCCCGAATTCCGAGGGTTTCAATCGGGTCAGGTAATCCACAAGCAATTGATTTTTCTGAAAGGACAGGCGTTCTTTTTTGATATAAATATGGAATTCGTCGGCCGCGGGTTTGATATGGGGAAAGGGGTCCTTGGTAATATACTGTTCCCGGAAAAGATGGGTTCGTTCAAGATTCCGATGCAAATGGGGTTTGCAGTCAATGATAAGGTCCACCTGGTCCTGGATTAATGTTCTGCCTTTTCAATTTCATAAAAAATTTTTTCACAGGACCGGAACAGGGTCTTCCCGGTTTCCGTCAGCGTCAAGTGTTTGCCTTTCCGGTCGATGAGGGGGGTTCCAATGGAGGCCTCCAGTTTTTTAACGGCGTGGCTGACCGCGCTTTGGGTGACGCAGAGATGAGGTATGCACAGACAAAAATTTATGCATTTTTTTTAATCATATAAGGGAAAATATGGACAAACAGAGCATTGAAACGATTTTAAAGGATTTGGGCATCAAACCCGTCAATTCCGGCGCCGGTACAGGGTCATCCCAGGGGTGGATCAATACCACGGGAAAAGAGCTGGTCTCCTATTCCCCCATTAACGGGGAGTCCCTGGCTGCGGTTCTTCAGGCCGGGACTGCGGATTACGAAGCCGTTATGGCCAAAGCCCAAAAGGCGTTTGTCAAATTCAGGTTGATGCCTGCGCCCCGGCGGGGAGAGATCATCCGGGAAATTGCGTCGGCCCTGCGGGAGAAAAAAGAGACCCTGGGAGCCCTGGTCACCGTTGAAACCGGAAAAATTAAATCCGAGGGCCGGGGCGAAGTCCAGGAAATGATCGATATTGCCGATTTTGCCGTGGGATTGAGCCGCCAGCTTCACGGATTGACCATGCACAGTGAAAGGCCCTTTCACCGGATGTATGAACAATGGCATCCCCTGGGCATCATCGGCATCATTACGGCCTTTAATTTCCCTGTGGCGGTCTGGTCGTGGAATGCCCTGATCGCAGCCGTCTGCGGGGATGTGAACCTGTTCAAGCCCAGCTCAAAAACCCCGCTCACCGCCATTGCCGTCCAGAATATCATCGCCCCGGTGGTGGACCGGTATAACATTGACGGTGTGTTTAACATGATCATCGGGGACCGCAATGAGGTGGGGGACCCCATGCTCAATGACCAGCGGATTCCCCTCATCAGCGCCACGGGCTCCACGGGCATGGGTATCAAGGTGGCCACTTCGGTGGCGGCCCGTCTGGGCCGGTCCCTGCTGGAACTGGGAGGGAACAACGCCATTATCATCACGGAAGACGCGGATCTTGACATGGCGCTCCGGGCCGTTCTGTTCGGCGCCGTGGGCACGGCGGGCCAGCGGTGTACCTCCACCCGGCGCATCATTGTCCATCAACAGATCAAAGAAAAATTCATGGCCATGCTGGTCCATGCCTATGGCCAGATCCGCATCGGCCATCCCATGGCCGATGATACCCTCATGGGACCCCTCATCGACAACCAGGCCAAAATCAATATGATGCAGGCCATTGAAGCCGCCCTCGGCCAGGGAGGAAAATTGGTATACGGCGGAACGTCCATTACCATAGACGGCCTGGAAAAGGGAAGCTTTGTGACACCGGCTATTATTGAAGCCGAGAATCATTATCCCATTGTCCAGGAAGAAACTTTTGCGCCCATTCTTTATATTATTGAATATAAGAGTTTTGAAGAGGCGCTTCAGCTTCACAATGATGTTCCCCAGGGGCTTTCCAGTTCCATCTTTACCAGCTCCATCAAATACCAGGAACAATTTTTGTCCCACAAGGGATCGGATTGTGGCATCGCCAATGTCAATATCGGCACCAGCGGGGCGGAAATCGGCGGGGCCTTTGGCGGGGAAAAGGAAACCGGCGGAGGCCGGGAATCCGGCAGCGATGCATGGAAAATCTATATGCGCCGCCAGACCAACACCATCAACTGGGGAGATGAGCTGCCCCTG
>JAABTB010000178.1 GCA_011390085.1 Desulfobacula sp. | reverse complement strand
ATGGAGTTCAGATAAAAAAGCGTTTCTTTAATGTCTTTTTCCATGAAGGCATGGGTCAGTTTAAACATGGGGTCTTTTTTGTCTCGGGTCACCACCGCATGGACATCTTCAGAAGAAATGGCGCTTCGATTGCCTGAATAGACAATTAATTTTTCCAGGTTCCCGGCAAACCGCTCAAAATCCAGGCCGGTCAGGTCCATGAGGAGATGAAAAGCATGCCTGTCCATGGTTTTGCCTGCCTTTGACAAGATCTGGTCTGAAATCGTCTGAAAAATTTTTTCCTGTTCATCCTGGTCCGCCTTGCGGGCCCCTTCGGCAACGGAACAGTCGATGACCAGTCCTTTTTCTTCCAGGGCCTTATAGCTTTTCCGTCTTTTGTCGATGCTCCCGGTCATGAGCACAAGACTATGGCCGGGCGGCAATCCTTCCTTATCCAGAAAACCTGTGAAATGCTCCAGATCGGCGGAAGAAAAACTTTTTTCCGTCGGACCATGCTGGGACTGAAACAAGGGGGCATTTTTAACGGCCACGATTTTTTTTGAAAACAAAAATGAAAACGTTGAAGCCGCCTCAATGATATCCCCCATGGTAACGCCCCCCCCTTCAAGGGTTTCCAGGGCAAACTCTCGTTTATCCGTTCCAAGAAGAAAGTTTAACAGTTTTTGAAAGCTTTGTTTGATGAGATAGGAATCCCCGAAAATCAGAAATAAACCAGGGAGATTGCCTTTCTTTTGAAAAGAATCCAGGGCCTGGTCTAATCGATCATACCGGATCAGTGTCATGGGAGGACCTTAAATGAAGCAATACCGGATACATGGTCATATATCCGGTATTTTATTGAACAGAATATGAAAGATCAGTATCCCCATGCCAATGCTGATGGCGCTGTCGGCAATATTGAAGGCCGGCCAGTGGAGGGACCCGATATAAAAATCAAGGAAATCCAACACCTTGCCGTACAGGAACCGGTCGATAAGGTTCCCTATAGCCCCTCCGAAAATCAAGGCCAGGCCATAGGAAAGAAAAATATAGGATTCAGCACATTTTTTATAAAACCAAAGGACAAACAAGGCCACAAGGGAGGAAAGAAAAAGGAAGATGAATTTCCTGATCTCGGGAGACTTTCCGGCAAAAAACCCAAAGGCGCCGCCGGGATTCAGAACATGGGTAATATTAAAAAAATTGTCCAGGACAACGATATGATCATGCAGGGCAAGATTTATCTTAAGAATATATTTGGTTGCCTGGTCAACGATAATAATGCTGCCGCTGACCAGGACCAACCGTATCCATGCATTGGATTTCAAACCTGTCCACATCCCGTTACAATATTTTTTTTAAGGCAGCAGCACACCGCTCACAGGCGGTTGCATGCTCGTGATCATTGCCGATGGTGGTATCGAACCGCCAGCAGCGGTCACATTTTCGGCCTTCGGCTTTGCCGACCTTGATGACCAGACCCTGGATTTCTTTTCCCTTGTATGCCGTCTCATCTTCCAGGACGTTCACAAGCCGGGCCGTGGATACAATAAAGATATCATTCAGGTTTTCGGTCAGATTCTCCACCTGGGTTTTCAACTCCGTATCCGGCAGCTTGATATCCAAGGCCGCATCCAGGGAGTGGCCGATGCGTTTATCGATCCTGGCCTCTTCAAGGGCCTTGGTCACTTCCCCCCTCAAGATCAGTATGTTTTCCCATTTGTCTGAAAGGGCCTGGTCTTCCCAGTCTTCGTGGGGCTCCACCATGGGTTCAAGATGGATGCTCTCCTTGTGGTCCGGACTCTTGGGCATATGCTGGTAGATCTCATCCGCCGTAAAGGGCAGAATCGGCGCCATGATTTTTACGAGGGCATCCAGAATGATGAACATGGCTGTCTGGGCATCCCGTCTTAAGGGGTCTGCCGGGGGAGAGGTATACAGCCGGTCCTTGATGATATCCAGATAAAAGGCTGACAGGTCAATGACGCAAAAATTATGCAGGGTATGATAAATGGTGTGGAATTCATATCTGTCATAGGAGGTCCGTGCCCGTTTTACCACCTGGCTGAGCCGGTGGAGGATGAACCGGTCCAGCTCGGACATCCCTTTGACCGGTCTCATATCCTTTGTGACGTCAAAATCGGAAAAATTGCCCAGGATGAACCGGCAGGTATTGCGGATCCGGCGATAGGCGTCGGACAATTGCCGCATGATATTATTGGAAATGCTGACATCCCCCCGGTAATCGGCCGAAGTGGCCCAGAGCCGGAGGACATCGGCTCCGTATTGTTTGATCACGGTATCCGGAGCCACCACATTGCCTACGGACTTGGACATTTTTCGCCCGTTTTCATCCACCACAAAGCCATGGGTGAGAACGGCTTTGTAGGGGGCTTTCCCGGTCCGGCCCACGCTGGTCAAAAGGGAGGAATGAAACCATCCCCGATGCTGGTCGCTTCCTTCCAGATACATATCGGCCGGACGGGCCAGCCCTTCCCTTTCTTCAAGGACGGCCGCATGGCTAACCCCGGAATCAAACCAGACGTCCAGAATATTATGGTCTTTTGTAAATTCGGTAGAACCGCATTTGGCGCATGTTGCACCCGCAGGCATCAGATCCCGGGCCTCTTTTTCAAACCAGATGTCCGAGGAGTGTTCACGGAACAGGGCATGGATTTTATCCACAGATTCCCTTGTGACATAGATTTCCGCGCAGGATTTGCAATAAAAGACCGGGATGGGAACCCCCCAGGACCTCTGCCGTGAAAGGCACCAGTCCGGCCGGTTTTCAATCATGGAATAAATCCGTTCACGGCCCCAGGAGGGAATCCAGACCACATTGTTGATTTCTTCAAGGCTTTTCTGCCGAAGTCCCTTGTTATCCATGGATATGAACCACTGGGGAGTGGCCCTGTAAATGACCGGATTTTTGCATCGCCAGCAGTGGGGATAGGAATGGGACAGATTGTCATTTTTCAGCAAAAGGTTAAGGGTTGAGAGCTTTTCATTGATGGTTTTATTGGCCTTGAAAATGAACTGTCCGCCAAAAAATTCCACATCCTTTGAAAAGGTTCCGTTGTCTTCAACCGGGGAATAGCAGTCAAGCCCGTATTTTTCGCCCACCATATGGTCGTCGGCCCCATGACCCGGTGCGGTATGAACACATCCGGTGCCGGCTTCCAGGGTCACATGGTTTCCCAGGATAATCAGGGATTCCCGGTCATAGAGAGGGTGCTTGCATTTTTTATGTTCCAGGTCCCGGGCGGCCAGATCCCCCATAAGGGTATAGTCTTCTATGCCAAAGGTTTTCATTGCCTTTCCGACAAGGTCTTTGGCCATGATGAGAATGCCCTGGTCCTTGGTCTTTACGGCCGTATAGGTAAAATCAGGGTGAAGACAGACCCCGAGGTTGGCGGGAATGGTCCAGGGGGTTGTGGTCCAGATAACAATAAAAACATCTCCCTTTAGCCCCGGCAGGAGGCCGGAGAGATCGTCTTTGATTGGAAATTTCACAAAAATGGAGGGAGAGGTGTGGTCATGGTATTCGATCTCGGCTTCAGCCAGGGCGGTTTGACAATTGAAACACCAGTAAATGGGTTTTTTGCCCAGGAACATATCCCCTGAAAGGGCAAATTCACCACATTCCTTTGCAATCCTGGCCTCATAGGGATAATTCATGGTCAGGTAAGGGTTTTCCCACTCCCCCATGACGCCGAACCGCTTGAATTCCTCTTTCTGAATATCCACGAATTTTGCGGCATAGGCCCGGCATTCCCTTCTGATCTGAACATCGGTCATGTGCTTTTTCTTTTCACCCAGACTTTTGTCCACATTGTGTTCAATGGGAAGCCCGTGGCAGTCCCAACCCGGAACATAGGGCGCATCAAATCCGGCCATCTGCCTTGATCTGACAATAATATCCTTTAAAATTTTATTAATGGCATGGCCCATGTGCAAATGACCGTTTGCATAGGGAGGGCCGTCATGAAGGATAAAAAGATCTCTGCCCTTGGATTGTTCTCTGAGCTTCTGATAGATTTTTTTGTCATCCCATTCTTTTAACTGAAGGGGTTCGCGCTGGGGCAGATTGGCCTTCATGGCAAATTCCGTAGAAGGCAGGTTCAAGGTATTTTTATAATCCATTAGTCCTCCGGTGTTGGGATCGGTTGGGTTTCAATAGTTAAGCTTTTCTTTGTATGGTTAAAGCAGGGAAAAGTCAAGAATTAACCTTGATTCTTAGGGCGTTATCAGTATCCCTGTTTTGCTGAGAGCCTTATCACATAACGGTCTGCTTTTTCAAAAGGTAGCAGGTAATGATGGGTTTTACATTCGAACCGCCCGGCCAGGTCCGGGGTTATTTCCATATCCAGGTGTTTGCCTTTCATGGCGTAGATCCGGCCTCCCGGATGCAATAAGGGCAGGGATAGATCCACAAACCGCCCAAGGTCCGTAAAGGCTCTTGAAATCACCGCATCAAACCGCTTTAAAAAGGATGGGTCTGAATTCAGGGTTTCAACCCTGGCATGGATGGCTTCAATATTTTCAAGTTTCAGCCTTCGGATGACATGCTTGAGAAAATTGATTTTCTTTCGGGAGGCGTCAATCAGAATAACGTTTAATTCAGGCTTCACGATCTTCAGGGGAATACCGGGAAACCCGCCGCCGGACCCGATATCTGCCAGGGATGTTTCAGTTTTCAGAAATGAAGCAACTGCAATGGAATCAAAAAAATGTTTTTCCGCCACCTCAAACGGCTCTTTTATGGCCGTAAGGTTCATTTTTTGGTTCCAGGTCAACAGCTCTTCTGCATGTCCTGCCATCCGGTCCATCTGGAGTTCTGAAAGTTTGATCTCATTGGTTTTCAAGGATTTTTCAAGGCGGTGTCTGAATTTTTGAATGAATTGTTCCGGCAGGGGAGTCAAAATAAACCGTCTTATATTCCTCTAATATTATTTTAATGAGTTATTTCTTGACAAATTAAAGGGTTAAATATAATATATCGCCTTTCATAAGTTAAGTTTGACTTCGGACTCACACTAACAAAATCGTCATAATTTGGCAATATTAAAATACGGCAAAGCCTTTAAAACGATTGCATTTAGAGATGGTGTCAAAGGCGGATTATATTTTTATTTAAGGATGTTTTAAAATGATCAGAGATTTAAAAAGAGTTAGAAACATTGGAATCAGTGCCCATATTGATTCCGGTAAAACCACCCTGACGGAAAGAATTCTTTTTTACACGGCCAGAATCCATAAGATTAATGAAGTCAGGGGCAAAGACGGGGTCGACTCCACCATGGATTCAATGGAACTGGAAAGAGTAAGGGGCATGACCATAGCCTCGGCCGCCACCTATTGTTAATGGGACAAGCATAATATCAATATCATCGATACCCCGGGCCATGTTGATTTTACCGTTGAGGTTGAACGCTCCCTAAGGGTCCTGGACGGGGTCATCCTGGTGCTTTGTTCTGTGTCCGGAGTTCAGTCCCAGTCCATTACCGTTGACCAGCAGATGAAACGGTATCAGGTCCCCT
>JAABTB010000177.1 GCA_011390085.1 Desulfobacula sp. | reverse complement strand
TCCCTCCATTAAAAAAAAATTGGGTTGTTGAGCAAGATAGGAATACCCATGTATTCGCCTGCTGCTTCTGTTTGTGTTAATGCACCAAATGTGCCAGGCAATATTTTTTAGAGTTGGGCGCGAAACCCTATAATCGTACGAAAAGATTAGGGGTGGGGGGATAGACCACCCATGCTGAAGAAAAGATATTGTCTTTTAAACATGTTCTTGCAGATTCCATTTATGGCGAGAGCCCGGATTTTATTAAGGCTATTCGGTCAAATATGATGCATTGGTCAAAAATCGATCTATTCACCTCTTATGGCTATGCTGCAGAAGATCGAAAAGGGGATTGAAAATTTTCAGGCAATGGCGTTTTTAATTTAAAAAGATATCTGCAAGGAGGCATCTGCAACCCTTATCCCCGTCCTTTTCCTAAATTTTAAACGGCTTCTTTCCCTGCCTCTGACAATATCTGGCACATAAGTTGCGGTTGTTATTTTTCCAGTCCAGGTTCCGGAGATTCAAGTGCGAACAAAATGGACGGCACATCGTTTTTGAATCCCAATTTATCAATCTTTATATTAAGGAGGGAAACATGAAAACTTTAAAATGGGCGCTAATGTTGGTGTTAGGAACCATGCTCAGCATTGGCATCGCCCCGGCTCCGGGACTGGCTACAACCATACTGGGGTCAGCGCAGAGCTTCGCGGTTCTGGGCGCTTCAACGGTGACCAATACCGGCCCGACCACCATCACCGGAGATCTGGGCCTCTACGCAGGTACGTCAATCACTGGTTTGGGTAACATAACGCTCACCGGAGCCTCGACTGTGCACCAGACGGACGCGGTCGCGGAGCAGGCCCAGATCGATAACACAACTGCATACGTGGGCCTGGCAGCCATGGCGTTTACCACTGACTTGACCGGTCAGGATCTGGGCGGACTAACGCTCACATCGGGGGTCTATCATTTTGACACATCAGCTCAGTTGACGGGAACACTCACGCTCGACGCCGAGGGTACCGATGGTTCGTACTGGGTTTTCCAGATCGGGAGCACGCTCACAACCGCAAGCGCCTCGGTGGTTCAGGTGACCAATTTTGGTTCCAATAACGGTTCGGATGCCGGACTATTCTGGCAGGTCGGCAGCTCAGCGACGCTTGGAACCACCACTGCATTCGAAGGAAATATCCTCGCGCTCGCGAGCATCACCCTGAACACCGGAGCGACCATTTCGAATGGTAGAGCCTTGGCGCAAACGGGTGCGGTGACATTGGATACAAACACCATCAGCAACATCTGTTTAGACAGCAACAACAACTATATCGGCCCCGGTTTCAAGGGCGGTCTTGAGTTTGACAGCAATGGCGACATCGTACCCGTACCCGCACTCATTGCCCCTATTCCTGAACCGGCCACAGTGATCCTTTTGGGTATGGGTCTCCTTGGTTTTGCCGGATTGGCAAGAAAAAAGAACTAAACCATCTTGCATTGTAACCCTTCGTATTAAGGGCGGATTAAACAGGGTACGCCCTTAATACTGACCCCTGACGATCAGTGATGCAAAACCGGCATCCTTTCCTTGACAGAAGGCGGGTGCCCGGCCTATAACTGGAAGCAGGTACGGAATCCGTACATACCAATCTCTCAGGACAGGGGAAACGCCATGACAAAAAAAAAGGAAGCGGCAAAAAATAAAACGACCCGGCAGGCCATTTCAAAACCCGGAGCCTCCCCCGAATCCACCATTGACAAATTTCCCATCGTCGCTATTGGCGCTTCCGCCGGTGGCCTGGAAGCCTTTGAATCGTTTTTCAAGGCCATGCCCGGGGACAGCGGTATGGCCTTTATCCTGATCTCTCATCTGGACCCCACCCATATCAGTATCCTGCCGGACCTGATTCAGAAAAAAACACAGATGAAGGTCCATCTGATAACGGATGGGCTCCGGATTCAACCGAATATGATCTATGTCATTCCGCCCAACAAGGACATGGCCATTTTAAACAGAGTCCTTCATCTCATGGATCTGCCCCATCCCAGGGGCTTTAACCTTCCCATTGACAATTTTTTCAAATCCCTGGCCCAGGACCAGGGCGCTGATGCCATTGGTATTATCCTGTCCGGAACCGGCAGTGACGGCAGTCTCGGATTAAGACAGATCAAGGGGGAACTGGGCATGATCATGGCCCAGGACGAGGATGCCAAATATGCCGGCATGCCCCGGAGCGCCATTGCCACAGGATTCGTGGATTATATCATGCCCGCGGACAAGATGCCGGAAGCGCTGATTAAATATACCCGCCATGCCATTGTCAAACCCCCGGACAAGATTATGGTGGATGAGGATAAATTTCAAAAGGTCTTGCAGAAAATTTATATTCTTCTCCGGACCCATACCAATCATGATTTTTCCCTTTACAAGAAAAATACCATTATCCGCCGGGTGGAACGGCGGATGCATGTGCACCAGATCGATAATATCCAGGATTACCTGACCTATCTGACCAAAAGCGAGCGCGAGGTTCATGTTTTGTTCAAGGACCTTTTGATCGGCGTAACCAGTTTTTTCAGAGATCCTGAAGCCTTTGCCGCCCTGAGTGAAAAATATTTACCCGGACTTCTGGCCGATAAACCGGAAGGGGCCATCGTCAGAATCTGGGTGGCCGGATGCAGCACCGGGGAAGAGGCTTATTCCATGGCCATTTTATTGCAGGAATGCATGGAAAAAATGAACCGGCATTTCAGCGTTCAGATATTTGCCACGGATATTGATCCGGATGCCATCAATATCGCCAGATCCGGTCTCTACCCCCTCAGTATTTCGGCAGATCTTGATCCGGCAAGATTAAAACAGTTTTTCACCAAAGAAGAAAATCACTACAAGGTCAAGAAAGCCGTCCGGGAAATGCTGGTGTTTGCATTGCAGGACCTCATCAAAGACCCTCCCTTCACAAAACTGGATATCATCACCTGCCGGAATCTTCTGATCTACCTGGGGCCGGAATTGCAGAAAAAACTGTTTCCCGTGTTTCATTACAGTCTGAAGCCGGATGGAATTTTGTTCATTGGTTCATCCGAGTCTCTGGGCCAGGAAACAACCCTGTTTAAAATTTCCGACCGGAAATGGAAAATTTTCAAACGTCAGTCCGGCTTGTCAAGGATTAATCCCATATTGAATCTCCCGGTTCCGGAATTCTCTGAAGAACCCCCGGCCATAAAAACCTCTGAATCGGTCAGGAGGGCGGAGGATATCAACAGTTTTAAACTGGTGGAGACCATTCTGCAGGAAAGCGACACCCCTCCCTGCGTCATTATTGATGAAAAATTGAAAATTGTGTATATCCACGGCCGGACCGGAAAATATCTGGAACCTGCCTCAGGCATGGCGTGTTTCAATATCCTGGACATGGCCCGGCCCAGTCTGAAAAACGCGCTGGCAGCGGCCATCCGCGAAGCCGCCATTATCAAGCAGGAAGTCGTCAAGAAGGATATTGATATCGAGGACAACGGCGGTACTATCCGGATTGACCTGACGGTAAAACCGGTCCTGGCATACGGCGCTCTTCGCGGCATGCTCATGGTCATCTTTAAGGATAAAGCAAAAACCAAAACCAAACCCAGGACGCCCCAAAGGAGCGACCAGAAGAGCGATATGATAGGTCAGCTTGAACAGGAACTGCAATACACCAGAGAAAATTTGCAGACCACCATTGAAGAGCTGGAAACCGCCAATGAAGAACTCAAGTCCACCAATGAAGAACTGCAATCCACCAATGAGGAGCTGCAATCCACCAATGAAGAAATGGAGACCTCAAAAGAGGAACTCCAGTCCCTGAACGAAGAGTCGGCCACCGTGAATGCGGAACTCCAGGTCCGGGTCGATGAATTGTCCGATGCCAATGACGACATGAAGAACCTGTTGAATTCCACCCAGATCGGGACGGTTTTTTTGGACATGGACATGAACATCAGGCGGTTCACCGAAAGGGTCATCAGCTTGATTCCATTGGCCCTGAGCGATATCGGCAGGCCGGTCAGCCATTTTGCCACCCAATTAAAAGAATTCCATATTGTGAATAACGCCCTGCAGGTCTTAAAAGACCTGATCACCCAGGAATTTGAAGTGGAAAGCCGGGACGGCAAATTTTTCAGAACCCGGATCATGCCTTACCGCACCATGCAAAATGTCATTGACGGCGTGGTGGTGACCTTTGAAGATATCACTGAATTTAAACGGTTTCGCCTGACCGCCCAGCGCCTGTCCGTGATTATGAATTCAAGGGACGCCATCCTGATCCAGGATAAAAGTGGCGCGATTACCTTCTGGAACCAGGGCGCAGCGGACATGTACGGGTATACGGAATCCGAGGCCATGAAAATGAATATCAAGGATATGATCCCCAAAGAAAATCGTAAAGAGTCTCTGGCCTTGATAGACAAGGCCTTTACCGGTAAATTGTTTAACAGCCTTGAAACCGGGCGGGTGACCCGGACAGGCAAAGTTCTGAAGGTCTGGGTGATGGTCCTGGCGCTGAGGGATGAAAGGGATATGATCAACGGGATCGTCACCATCGAAAGGCTCATCAAGGATGAATAGGGTACAAAATAAAACGGCCCAGGAAAAATTTAATGCACTGCGCCGGCAGGCTGAAGAATTAATGTCAAGACCGGATTTCTCAAAGACGGTGGTTGAGGTTGAAGACCCGCTCCGGTTAATTCATGAACTCCAGACCTTTCAGATTGAACTGGAACTGCAGAACGAAGAGCTTCGCCTTTCCCAGCAGGAATTGATGGAATTTAAAATCCATTATACCCAGCTTTATGATTTTGCACCCGTGGGATATGTCACTCTGGATTCAAAGGGAAAGATTCTCAATGCCAACCTGACCCTGGCCAAAATGCTGGAAACGGAAAGGAGTTCTCTTCTCAACCGGCCGCTTTCCGACCATATCTTTCCCCAGGATCAGGATATTTATTACCTGCACCTGAAAATGCTTTTTGAGTCAAAAAAGCGGCAGATCTGTGCGCTTAAAATGAAAAAAACGGAGGGGGGGGCCGTCCTTGATGTGCAACTGGAAAGCACGGTTATCCCGGAGTCCGTTCTGGGGGAAGACTCGTATCGCACCGTGATCATTGACGTTTCCGAGCGAAAACGGGCCGAGCTTTTGCTCAAATACGGCAAAAATCAATTGGAATCCGTCCTGAACAAGATTGAGTCCGCCATCTATATTGCCGACATGACCTCCTATGAGGTCCTTTTTATGAACACTTACGCGAAAAGAAATCATAAAGCAGACCTGACCGGTGAGGTCTGCTGGACATCCCTCCATGGAAAACAGGACGGTCCCTGTGAATTCTGCACCAATGACAGGTTGCTGGATAAAACCGGTAACCCTACAGAACCTTATATCTGGGAATTTTACAACAAGGCGTCTGATCAATGGTATGAAATAAGTAATCTGGCGATCCCGTGGACCGACGGCCGGCTGGTGCGCCTGGAAATTGCCAAGGACATTACCAGACGCAAACAAGCTGAAGAGAGACAAAAGGA
>JAABTB010000176.1 GCA_011390085.1 Desulfobacula sp. | reverse complement strand
ATACTCAAAACCGCGGGCCGGTATAAGATTCCTGTCACCGGCCGGGGCGCCGGAACCAGTGTCTGCGGGGCTCCCATCCCAATCCGGCACGGGATTGTGCTGTGCTTTTCAAAAATGGACAGAATCATCGAGGTCAATACACGGGACCGGTATATCATTGTTCAGCCGGGGGTGGTCAATGCCGATATTCAAAAAGCCCTCCTGCCCTTCGGCTTTTTCTATCCGCCGGACCCCGGCTCCATGAATTCTTCCACCATCGGCGGGAATATCGCCCAGAATGCAGGCGGTCCCAGATGCCTGAAATACGGCGTCACCGTGGATTATGTTCTGGGCCTGGAAGTGGTCCTGGCCTCGGGGGAAATCATCCGGTTCGGCAGCAGAAACATCAAGGATGCCACCGGCTATAAGCTGTCCGCTCTTTTCTGCGGGTCCGAAGGCACCCTGGGAATCATTACGGAAGCCATTCTCAAGGTTCTGCCCAAACCCGAAGCCGTCAAAACCCTCATGGTGACCTTTGATGACCTGGATAATACGGCCAAAGCCGTGACCGACATCATCGGGTCCGGCATCCTGCCCGCGGCCATGGAACTCATGGACCAATTGACCCTGAACGCCATCGAGGACAGTGCCAACATGGGTCTTGACAGAAACGCCCAGGGAACCCTGCTCATTGAAATCGACGGGGTCAAAGAGGCCTGCGACAAGGAAATGAAAAAAATCATTGAAAAGGTAAAGGAAAACGGGGCCGTTCACATCCAGGAAGCCGGTTCCGAAATGGAGCGGGAAAAACTCTGGACAGCCAGGCGGTCTGCCTACGGGGTGTTTGCCAAGCTTGCCCCGGACATTATTTCGGAAGATGTGACCGTTCCGGTCAGTAAGGTGCCGGAAATGATCCGCAGGATCATTGAGATCACCACCCGGTACGGCCTTAGGGTTGGGGTTCTGGCCCATGCCGGGGACGGCAATATGCATCCCATGGTTCCGGCCGACAAATCCAACAAGGAAGAATGGCGCCGGGTTGAAAAGGCCTTTGCTGAAATTTTCAAGGCTGCAGCGGACCTGGACGGCACCCTGTCCGGCGAGCACGGGATCGGACTTGCCAAGGCCGCTTATCTTCCCCTTGTCATGAACCAGAGTACCCTTGATTTCATGAAAAAAATCAAACACGTCATTGATCCGGACGGAATCTTGAATCCCGGGAAATTCGTATGACGGAAAAAACACTACAAAACTGCGGAAAATGCGGGATCTGCCTGAATGCCTGCCCGGTCTACAAACTCCTGAAAGAGGAACAAGCCTCGCCAAGGGCAAAACTTCAACTGATCAAGGCCCATGACCTTCATACCCTGGCTTCGTCTCCCTTTTTAAAGGACCTCATCCATAAATGCCTCATGTGCGGGTCATGCTCGGCTGCCTGCCCGTCGGGCATCGACCATTATTCAAAATTCATGGAAATGAGACAAAAAATGGTGGAGGCCCATGGAGAAACCCCGGCCATCAAAAGCCTGATTTATCTCCTGGCCCGTGAATACCGGACCCGTTTCGGGGCCGGGCTGGCCAGGACAGGCCAAAAACTCATGCCGGCCGGCCTGGCTGAAAAATTCAAACTGGGCAATATCCCCTTGAAAAATTTCCCTGAATTCAATGCGGTCCCCTTCCGAAAAGCCCATAATGAGGACCTTTCCCCAACGGGCAAACCCCTGGGAAAAGTGATTTATTTTACCGGCTGCGCTACCCATTATCTTTATGGGGATACAGGCTCCGCCACCATCGGAATCCTTAAACATATGGGGTATGAGGTGATCATCCCGAAAAGCCAGGTCTGCTGCTCCATTCCCCTGCTCTTTCACGGGGCAAAAAAGCAGGCCATGAAAAACATCAAAACCAACGTCAAGGCCCTGGCGGATATTGAGGCGGATGCCGTTCTCGTGGACTGTTCCACCTGCGGGGAAGCCTTGAAAAATGAATATCCGCGCCTTTTTGAACCCGGCAGCAACCACCTTTCAGATGCCCGGAACATCTCCTCCCGGGTGACGGATATCCTTTCTTTCATGGACCTGCATTTTGATCTGCTCGAATTTGACCCGGCCGTCACCGAAAAAATCTCCGTCACCTATCATGCCCCCTGCCATACCCGGAATACGTTTCAATCCCATCTCATTGCCGAAAAACTCCTTCAGCGCCTGCCGGGCGTGACCTATCACCGGGCCCCGGATTTTGACCAGTGCTGCGGCGGCGGGGGAACATTTTTTTATGAATATCCCGAAGTTTCAAAAAAAATGGTTGACAAAAAAATCGAATCTGCAAAAGCTATGCAGGCGACCCATTGGATAACGGATTGCCCGGTTTGCAGGATGAACCTTGCCGGCAATATGGATGAATCGGACGGGTTACGGGTGCTTCACCCTGTAACCCTTATTTACTCGGCTTTGAAACCAATATGAA
>JAABTB010000175.1 GCA_011390085.1 Desulfobacula sp. | reverse complement strand
ATCAAACTGGAAAAAGGACAGACAACGCTGGATATCACCCTGCCGGATGAAAAGGTATGTGATATCATTATCGGAAGAAAGGTCCCGGCCATGAGCCATGACGGCATCAGGGACATTATTTCGAACAGGATTAGAGCCCATAGCCCCAAAGACATCAAGGATAGGAAAATCGCCCTCATCATTCCGGACAGCACAAGACTCTGGGCCCGGGGGGATGTCTTTATTCCTGAAATCGTCAAAACCCTGTTTGACCTCGGGGTTCCACGGGGAAATCTCAGGATCATCATTGCAACCGGCACCCATGCGGACATGACAAAAGATCAGTTTTCTTCCCTGGCCGGGACTTTCTGCGCCCAGCAGGTTGAAATTCTCAATGCCGCCAACCAGAATCAGGACCGCCTGGTGTATATCGGTGAAACCTACAAAAAAACCCCGGTCTTTATTACCAAAGAAGCAGCGGAAGCCGATCATATCATCATTTTCGGCGGGGTCCTGCACCATCTCATCGCCGGATTCGGCGGCGGCAGAAAATATATCATGCCCGGCATTGCCGGATATGACACCATCCAGAAAAACCATTCCCTGGCCATCCGGAAAGATGGGACCCCCCATCCCCTGGCCCGTCAGGCCAAGCTCTGGGGAAACCCCGTCAATGAGGATATCAACGATGCCGCCACCCTGTTTTTAGAAGGCAAAACCTGTACCTATGTGGCCGTTGCAGCCGGAGGGACCGGTGATATTTTTTATGCCGATGTGGGCCCCCTGCACGAAACCTTTATCAAGGGCTGCAAAAAGCTCGATGAGGTCTGCTGTACCCCTGTGCCCAAAAAAGGGGATTTTGTCATCTTTTCCACTGGCGGCCACCGGGCCGACGGCCAGCTCTATCAATCCACCAAAGCTTTGTTCAATGCCGTCCATATCGTAAAAGAAGGCGGGGACATCCTCTTTGTGGCCGGATGCGCCGAAGGGGCGGGAAATGAAACCTTTTCATCCGTCCTCAAAGCCTATAAAGGCAATCCTGAAAAACTTGGGCTGGAACTTGCTGTGACCTTTGATATGGCCGCCTATGTGGCCTTCCGGGTGCTGGATATCCTGAATCGGTTCAACGTCACCCTTGTTTCGGATTTTTCCAAATCCGATACCGAGGCCATGGGATTTCATCATACCGGTAATCTGGATCATTACGTTCAAAACCTGAAAGGAAAAGGCTATGTCATTCCGTTTGCCGAAAATATCCTGCCCATTGCAAAG
>JAABTB010000174.1 GCA_011390085.1 Desulfobacula sp. | reverse complement strand
GCAAAGGGATAAGGACATTTAGGACGAACGGATCCAAACATATGAAAAAAGGAAGTCCTTATTTAATGCATTAACTCTTTAGAGGAGGAACCATGGAAAGACGTACGTTTTTAAAGAAAGCAGGCATTGGAACCGCAACAGCAGCAGCCGCACTGGCAGTGGGTGCCCCTTCCGCCATCGCAGCCCCGAAAATCCAGTGGACAGCCACGTCGTTCTGGAATCCGAAGATCAAAATCATGTTCGATATGGCCAAGCAATTTTGTGAAGATGTAAAGGAATTGACGGACGGCCAGTTTGAAATCAAGCTCTATGGCGGCGGAGAACTTGTCCCCCCGCCCGGTGCCTTTGATGCCGTCTCCAAGGGCACGGTCCAGATGGGAACCGGCTCTCCTTATTTCTGGGCCGGTAAAAACACGGCCTTTAACTGGTTCGGGTCCATCCCCTTCGGCATGAATGCCCAATGCATCAATTCCTGGTTCTATGAGGGCAATGGCCAGACTCTGATGAACGAGCTCTATGGCCGGTTCGGACTGGTTCCCCGTATTTTTGGAAACTCGGGCATGCAGATGGGCGGCTGGTTCAGAAAAAAAATCAATTCCCTGGAAGATCTCAAAGGGCTTAAAATGAGAATCGGCAGCATTGCCGGACGGGTTCTGTCTGAAATCGGCGTCACCACGGTCATGGTCCCGCCGGAAGAAATCTTCCCCTCCCTTGAAAGAGGAGTGGTGGACGCGGCTGAATTTGTGGGCCCCATCCATGACATTCTGCTTGGCCTTTATAAGGTCGCCCCTTATTATTATACTCCCGGCTGGCACGAACCCGGCCCCACCCTGGATGTTTTCTTCAATAAGAAAGCCTATGATGAGCTGCCGAAAAACTACCAGAAAATTCTGGATGTCGTTGCCGGCAATATCAACGTCCGCACCCTGGCCGCCTTTGACGCCCAGAGCAGCACGGCCCTGGACAGCCTGATCAAGGACCACAAGGTGGAAATGCAGGTCTTTCCGGATGATGTCATCAAAAAATTAAAAGAAATCTCCAAAGCCGTTATTGCCGAAGAAGCTAAAAAAGACCCCTTTGCGGCAAAAGTCCATGAAGATTATATTGCTTTCCAGGCCAAAACTGCGGGCTGGGGAAATATGACCGAAAAAGTTTACTGGAATACAATGGCCTGATCCTATGGAAACCCTTAAAAAGGCAGTGGACTTCGGTGAGAGCATCAATGAATGGATCGGCAGGGGGATGGTGACCGCTGCTGTTCTTCTTTTTATCCTGGTCATCTTTTCAAATGTCATCCTGAGGTATGTGTTCAACACCAGTTTTGTGTTCATGGCTGAACTGGAATGGCATATCTTTGCCTTTATCTTTCTCATGGGGGCAGGCTATACCCTGTTGCATGAAGGGCATGTCCGGGTGGATATTTTTTATTCGCTCATGGATCGAAAAAAAAAGGCCCTCGTTAATTTTCTGGGTGTTCTTGTTTTCCTGGTGCCTTCATGTGCTATGGTCCTGGCTACTACCATTCCATGGGTCTTGGTCTCCTATCAAATCGGAGAAGTGTCCATAGATCCCGGCGGCATTCCGGCCCGTTTTATTATCAAGGCTGCTCTGCCGCTGGGATATTTTCTCATGCTGGTCCAGGGAATTCTGTTAGGGATAAAAAGTCTTTGTATCCTCATGGGAAAACCCCTGGACCAAAATCCATCATAAACAGGAAGATAAGATGCTGATTGAGTATTTGCCCCTCTGGATTGCCGATTACCTGGCCCTCTGGCTTTTCCTTGTATTGACCATTGCCTTGATGGCTGGATTCCCCGTCACCTTTACCATGATGGGGACCTCCTTTTTGTTTGGTTTGATCGGTCTGCAC
>JAABTB010000173.1 GCA_011390085.1 Desulfobacula sp. | reverse complement strand
GGCGATTTCCTCTTCAAACCAGACCCCCATCATCAGGACTCTTTTTTCATTGATGGTCACGGCCCCCAGAATTTTCGGGGCCACAATGGAAATATTTTTGCTGTTTTGGATGGTCCGGATTTCGGAAAGTTTGGTTTCATCCATTTCAGGGACACTGTAATTCACCCCTCCCACATCAATGCCGCCGTAATTGAGGGCCAGGTTTTCACTCTTTGGAACCATGACGATATTGGCCCCGAACTGGTTGAGTTTTTCTTCAATATCCCGGGTCATGGTATCCGTCACGGACAACAGGGTCACCACCGTTGAAATGCCGATGACCAGACCCAGGACAAGAAAAATCATCCGGCCCTTCCGGCGGCGGATATTGCTGAAAGAAATATTATGGAGTTTCACCGTCTTCCTCCTCATCTTTCATGGTGGTCCGGTGCTGGCGATGATTGATCTCGTTCAACAGGGTCACCTTCAGATCCTGCCGGACAAAGCCTTCAATGACGTCATCGGTTTTGACCTTGCGGTGATCATAGGTGACCACAAGGCGGGAGCCGTTTTTATCCTGAACAATCTGTTTTACCCCCTCCATGGCCGATAGTTCCGAAATAGCGGTTTTTGGCCAGGATGAGCCGGATTCCAGTTTGAAGATGGCATCATCCAGATTCCGTGTGGCCATATAGGAGACTGCCCGGGGAACCGTTACCGCAGCCAGCCCTGAAACGACGAGAACTGAAATGATCACGGCCAGGGTCCCGAAGCCGATCCCCCTTTTTTTTATGCCGAGAACCTTTTCTCTTTTTTCCCGGTATTTTTCCGGATTATAGGCCATGAAATCCCCCTTATTTTTTATACTTGCAATACCAGGCATTGGTATTGATCTCCTTCATGGAAATGACAAGATTGTCTCCGCGGACTTCTCGTTTCAGGGGAGCAGGATTGCATCCGCCCTTGACCTCATTGATCCGGTCCGCGGCAAACCGCATGCCGCAGTTGGTGCATACCATGAAATCCCCTTCCTGGACATAACCCTTGCCGGAACGGTAGCACACATCACAGGCGTCCACGGCGGCCCGGATGACCCCGTCGGCACTCTGAACCAGAAAAAACGTCACCATGACCCCGTCATCGGCTTTGACCTTGAAATAATGGGCTTTTCCGTCATTCACGGTTTTCACGGGAATCATCACATTCCCGTCTTTGGGAGTCAGGGTTGTCAATTTCCCGCCGAAAAGCGCAAAAGCATGGGACCCTGAAAAAAGCAGGATGGAAACGACTGCTATAGCAACAGTAATCTTATTGAATGATTTCATGCGTATCCCCTTATAATTTTTCTGCCGGCTGTAAAACATTGGGAAGGATACAGCAGGAACCTTGGCCCGGGCCGGCGCCTGCTCTTTTTTGATCCAGATAGGCAAAGGCTTCTTTTTCCGGAACAGATTCAACGGTTTCAACAGTGCCCGGATATCCGATTTGAGACAGGGTCCGGGTTATTTCTTCTGCGGACAAGGGTTCGGTAAAATCAACGGCAATGCGTTTTCTGAAAAGATTCATCCCCATGCCTGAATACCCTTTCAACTGGGAAAGGCCCTGGCTGATGGTATTAAAGCATCCGCCACAGGACAGGGTGTCTATTTTGATGATGGCCCTCCGCATGCCCCCTGCTTCTGTTCGTTCAGCCGTGACCCGGTCCGCGGTAAACAGAATAAAAACCCCGACAGCCCCCAGGATCAAATATTTTATGGATTTCACGATTTCCTCCTCTTGAATAATAAAAATGGACATGCTTTCCTTTATGCTGCCTTTGCATAATCAAGACCTGTGCCAGGTCCAAAAGGAGGGGTCAAAAAAATTTCAATGGGCTGAATTTAAAAGAATACTCCGGGGTGAAGAAAAAGAGAACGGGCCATAGATACCAACCATGCTTGCAGACTATTCTACATCTCTTTGCAGAATAGTCTGCATCCTAAATCCCGTATTTTTCCAGGCGGTATAGAAGAACGTGTCTCGGAATTTTTAAGAGCCTGGCCGCTTCCGAGCGGTTCTGGCCGGCTTTTTCCAGGGCCTTTAAAATATAGGCCTTTTCAATATCCTCCAGAGCGATTCCCCCGTCCGGAATTTCAGGGGAAAGAGCGGAAACAGAGGGTTTGTCCACCAGCAGGTGAAGGTCTTCAGGTTCGATCCGGTTCTGTTTTCTTAAAATAATACAGCGTTCGACAATATTCTGGATTTCCCGGATATTTCCAGGCCATGAATAGACTTTCAACAATTCCAGGGCCTGTTTTGAAAAATACACCTCGGCCGGGGCATTGAATTTTTTCAAAAAATGAGTGACCAGGGCCGGGATATCTTCTTTTCGCTCCCTCAAGGGCGGGATAAACAAAGGAATGACACTGAGCCGGTAAAAGAGATCTTCCCTGAATTCCCCGGCAGCGATTTTCTTTTTCAGATCCAGGTTGGTGGCGGCAATAATCCTGATGTCAACGCGTTTTGCCGTGTCAGAACCCACGGGCTGAACCTCTTTTTCCTGGATGGCCCGCAAGAGCTTGACCTGGACATCGGTGGTCAATTCCCCGATTTCATCCAGGAACAGGGTACCGTTGGAAGCCGTTGAAAAATGCCCTTTCCTGTCCTTGACCGCACCGGTGAAGGACCCTTTTACATGCCCGAAAAGCTCGCTCTCAATGAGGCCCTTGGGAATGGCCGCACAATTGACGGCTACCATGGGACCGTTGCTTCTGGGACTGTTCTGGTGGATCAAGCGCGCCAATACTTCCTTGCCTGTGCCGGATTCACCGGATATCAGGACCGTGGCCTCGCTGTTGGCGGCCCTGGATGCCGTATCCAGCAGATCTTTCATCATTGTGCCGGCAGAGACAATGCCTTCCGTACCGGTCAACTGGTTGATTTCATTGACCAGCAGCTTTGTTTTGGTGTGCAGCCCCTTCAGTTCCAGGGCCTTTTGGCAGGATAAAATCAGGGTGTCCCGGTCAAAGGGTTTGGTGATAAAATTAAAGGCCCCCTTGTGCATGGCCTGGACCGCCATTTCAATGGACCCAAAGGCGGTCATCACAATGACGGGCGTATCCGGGGCTTCTTTTTTAACGGTTGAGAGGATGTCCAAGCCGCTCATATCGCCCAGCTTCACATCCGTCACCACCAGGTCCGGGGCCTGGGTCTTAAACTGATGCAAGCCTTCCCGGCCCGAGGCAGCCGTCACAACCTGAAACCCTTTTGCGGCCAGGTTATATTCCGTGACCCTTCTGAGGCTCTTATCATCATCGATCAGTAAAATCACATCAGACATGCTTGATCCCCCCATTCTTCGCCATTTAAATTTCCCTCAAGACGGCCCGTCGGAACCGATTTGTTCCGGCAGGACAATTGAAAAAAGAGCTCCGCCCAGATTGGATGTCCCAACCTCGATTTTTCCGCCCAGGCTTTCAATCATCCGCTTTGAAATGGAAAGGCCAAGGCCTGTACCGCCTTCTTTAAAGGTGACAAAGGACTGGAAAATATCTTCGGCCCTGGCGGCATTTATCCCGGGACCGTCATCGGAAATGTTGATGAGCCGCGCGTTTTCGTGCCGGCTGACCTGGACCCTGATCCTGCCCTGGATTCCGACCGCATCCACGGCATTCAGGAGGATATTCATCAGGACCTGGATCATGGAGGTCTCGTCAACCCAAAAATCATCTTTGGGATCGGCCTGGACGAAAAGGGCTATGGATTTCTCTTCAAACCGGGCTTCCAGCAGGGACACCACCTGGTGGATAATCCCGGTAATGGATTCCAGTTTGCTTCTGCTCTCCCGTTGTTGTCCCCGGCAATAGTTCAGGACATCTTCCACGGAATGGTTCAACCGTGAAATTTCCGAGCGCATGATATCAATGAATTCATGTTTGGGGTGACCCTGGGGCAATTCATCAGCCAGGATTTCCGCGGCGCCCTTAATGGAGGCCAGGGGATTTTTCAGTTCATGGGCCAGGGAGGCCGACACATGGCCCAGCATGGACAATTTTTGACTTTGGCCCAACTGCCTTTCAGCTTCCAACAGCCTGGACGCCTGCTCGTGCAGACGCTCATAGGAAGCGGCCAGTTTTTCGGAAAGGGCCTTGTATTTTTCCCTTAACCGGTTTTCCCGGCTCGAAATCAGCCCGATGACGATCCCGGCCGCAAGGTAAAACACAATCTCGGATAATTCGCTGTAATAGGCTTCCGGCCCCCTTGCCCAGAATACAAACAGATGGGGGACAAAGGCGAGACAGGACAGCACGGCCAGACTTACCCCTCCCCAAAGCCCGAAAACAACAGCGCCGATGGCAATGGGAAAATAACTGAGCCTGCGGTAGGTGTCATGATAAAGGGCCAGATGACCGGGCGTGAGGGCATGAAGCAAGCCAATGGCGGCAACGGATGCAAGGAGAAGAAAAAATACAATCCATTTTGTCTTTGGTTTCATGGTATACTCTGCAAGCCTTGAATTTGAATATCCTTTTCCGCCATGATATCGGATTCCATTTTTCAAATCAAATTTTTAAATTTAAACCGCCAAAACCTCTGGAATAAAAAAGCAAAGACTGGTACATAAGAAAACGCAAAATGACACAATCCTCAAAGGAGGTCGATTATGAAATTTTTCAAACGAAACCTAGTCCTGTTTATGTTAATGCTTCTGACATTTCCCTTAACCCCCGCTGCGGCGGATGATTATACAGACACCATCGAAATATTTATCAAATCCGATGCCGTAAAACCTTTTTTCAATGAAGCTTACGGATATGCCGTCTTTCCTCTTATCGGCAAGGGAGGCATCATTCTGGGCGGGGCCTATGGGGCAGGCCGGGTGTACAGACAGGGGGATATTGCCGGAACAGCAACCCTGTTCAAGGTCAATTTCGGCTTTCAACTGGGAGGCCAGGCCTTCCGCCAAATCATTTTCTTTCAGGATAAAAGGGCCTATGATGAATTTACAAGCGAAGGGTTTGAATTTGACGGCTCCCTTTCCGCCGTCGTCATTACAGTGGGAGCCCAGGCCCAGGCCGGAACCCAGGGCAATACGGCCGGCGCAAGCCTGGGGCCTGCCACCGGCGCCCAGGCTGAAACCAGCTATACCAAAGGAATGGCCGTATTTGTCCACACCATTGGCGGCCTCATGTATGAGGTCTCCGTCGGCGGCCAGAGGTTCTCTTTCTCACCCATCAACTGATATCTGATTTCATCGCGCCTTATCCTGGTTTTCCATCCGGATAAGGCGCGGTGCTTAGTCCGGGACAAACCGCCATCCATCCGTCACAGATCATTCAATTCAAAAAAAAACTCCTGGCCTGGTATGGGCTGAATCACCGGAAACTACCCTGGCGGGAAACCCGTGATCCTTATCCCATATGGATATCCGAGGTCATGCTCCAGCAGACTCAGGTCAAAACGGTGACCCCCTATTTCCTGAATTTCATGGACCGGTTCCCGACCCTTGAGGCCTTTGCAAGGGCCGATCTTCAAATCGTTCTGAAACTGTGGGAGGGACTTGGTTATTATGCCAGGGCCAGAAATTTTCACAAGGCGGCCCGCATCATTGTCCAGGAAATGAAGGGGG